>NZ_JANQCJ010000100.1:0-8951 GCF_024723355.1 Micrococcus sp. HG099
CCGCCTGGCTGCACGCCCGGGCCGGCGCCGAGCAGGCGCGGGCCGGACGGCTCACCACGAGGACGCTGCCGGCGGCCCTGGGTGCGGTCACCGCGCGCCTGTGGTGGGCCGGGGACGAGAACGGAAGGACGCGAGGATGACCCAGCAGGACAGGAGCGCCGGACCCGCCGAGCGGACCGCGCGCATCGACCTGGCCGCGGTGCGGCACAACGTGGCCGCCGTGCGCGCCCGCACCGTCCGTCAGGACGGCACCCGCCCGCTGCTCACCGCCGTGGTGAAGGCCGACGGCTACGGCCACGGTGCCGTGGCCGTGGCCCGCGCCGCGCAGGCCGCCGGCGCCGACCGGCTCGGTGTCGCCCACGTGCGCGAGGCCCTCGAGCTGCGCGGCGCGGGCCTGCGCCTGCCGATCCTCGCCTGGCTCCACACCGTCGGCACCGACTTCGCCGCCGCGCTCGAGGCGGACGTGACCCTCGGCGTCTCGGGCTGGGACCTCGACGCCGTCGCCGCCGCCGTGCGCGCCCTGCGCCCGGCGCCCGGCACGGCGGACTCCGGCCCGGTGCGCGCCCGCGTGCACCTCAAGGCGGACACGGGGCTGGGCCGCCACGGCTGCGCCCCCGCGCAGTGGGGGGAGCTCCTCGAGCGGGCCGCGCGGCACGAGGCCGAGGGCCTCGTGACGGTCGAGGGCGTGTTCTCCCACCTGGGCGTCGCCGACGACCCGGAGCGGGCCGAGGAGACCACGGCCCAGCTGCGCCGCTTCGAGGAGGCCGCCGCCGCGGCCGCCGCGGCGCTGGGCCGCCCGCTGCTGCGCCACCTGGCCAACACCCCCGCCACCCTGTCCCGGCCGGACACCCACCTGGACATGGTGCGCGTGGGCCTGGGCCTCTACGGGCTCTCCCCGTTCGAGGGCGTGGACGCCGCGGGCCTGGGCCTGCGCCCGGCCATGTCCCTGGGGACCACGCTGGCCAACGTGAAGCCGGTGCCGGCCGGGCAGGGGGTCTCCTACGGCTTCCGCCACGTGGCCCCGGCCCCCACCACGCTGGGGCTCGTGCCGCTGGGCTACGCCGACGGCGTCCCGCGGATCGCCGAGGGCGCCCGCGTCCACGTGGGCGGGCGGACCGTCCCCGTGGTGGGGCGCATCGCCATGGACCAGTTCGTCGTGGACCTCGGCCCGGACGCCCGCGACCGCCCGGGCGACGCCGTCGAGCTGTTCGGCCCCGCCTCGGGCATCCCCGCCGACGAATGGGCCGCCGCCGCCGGCACCATCAACTACGAGCTCGTCACCCGCATCGGCGCGCGCGTGGACCGCGCGCACCAGGGCGGCGAGGCCCCCGACGCCCAGGAGGCACGCGCATGAGCCGCCACGAGCCCCCCGCCCCGGACCCGGCCCTGCCGGAGCCCACCCTCCTCGCCCGCGTGCCCCTGGACGGCGCGGCCGGCACCCGCGCGTTCGGCGCCGCGCTCGCGGCCCTGCTGCGCCCGGGCGATGTCCTGATCCTCACTGGGGACCTCGGCGCCGGGAAGACGACCTTCACGCAGGGGCTCGCCAGCGGGTTCGGCGTGCACTCCGGCGTGGTCTCGCCCACCTTCGTGCTCTCCCGCGTGCACCCGGCCCCCGCGGACGCCCCGGCGGGCACCCCGGACATCGTGCACGTGGACGCGTACCGGCTGCGCTCGGCCGGGGAGCTGACGGACCTGGACCTGGACGCCACCGTGGACCGCTCGGTCACCGTGGTCGAGTGGGGGCGCGGCCTGGCCGAGTCCCTCGCCGGCTTCCCGGAGGACCCGGACGCCTCGTGGCTGGACGTGGAGATCGTCCGCGCCCGCGGCGGCGAGGACCCGGCGCCCGCGGGGCCGGGGGAGGACGACGGCGGGATCGTCACCGACTTCTCGGACGAGGACGGCGAGCAGGCCGAGGAGCTGCGCTCCGCCGTCGTGACCGGATACGGCCCCCGCTGGGCCGGCGTCGTGCTTCCGTAGACTGGCGGCCATGGCCCTGCTCCTCGCGATCGACTCCTCCGCCGCCGCCTCCGTCGCCGTCCTGCGGGACGGTGAGGAGCTCGCACGCTGGGCCACGGACGACACCCACGCCCACGCCGAGGTGCTCGCCCCCGCGGTGCAGACCGTGCTCGGCGAGGCCGGCGTCACCGGCACCGCGCTGGACGCGCTCGCGGTCGGCGCCGGCCCCGGACCCTTCACGGGACTGCGCGCGGGCCTGGCGACGGCGGCCGCCCTCGGCCTGGCGTGGGACGTGCCCGTGCACGGGGTCCGCAGCCTCGACGCCCTCGCCCACGCGGCCGGCGTCGACGCCTTCCGCCACGGGATCGAGGAGTTCGTGGTCGCCACGGACGCCCGCCGGCGCGAGGTCTACTGGGCCCACTACGCGCAGGTCGGCGGGCAGCCGACCCTGTTGCACGGTCCCTTCGTCTCGCCCGCGGACGAGGTCACTCCGCTGCCCGTCTACGGCGCGGGGGCCGGGCTCTACCCGGAGGCGCTGCGCGCGGTGCCGGGCTGGGAGACGGCCACGCCGTCCGCCGTCGGGGTGGGGCAGGTGGCCGAGCTCGCCCTGCGGCGCGGCCGCGGCCTCGTGCCCGCCGAGCCGCTCTACCTGCGCGAGTCCGACGCCAAGGTCCCCGGCCCCCGCAAGCGGGCGGGCGCGTGAGCCCGGCCGAGCCGACCCCGGATGGTGACGGGCGCCCCGCCGAGGACGGGCACGGGCTGCCGCCCGGGTATCTGCTGCGCCCCATGACTGTGTGGGACATCCCCGAGGTGCTCGCCCATGAGGCCACGCTCTTCCCGCTCGACGCCTGGCCCGCGCACTTCTACGAGGAGGAGCTCGCCCAGACCGGCCCCGCCGGCGGACGGGACGCGCACGGCCGCCCGCCCACCCGGGACTACCGCGTGGTCGTCCGCGACGTGCCCGCGCCCGGCGCCGCGGACGACGACGGCCCCGCCCCCGGCGAGATCGTCGGCTACGGCGGGATCATGGTGGCCGGGGACGTCGCCGACGTGCAGACCGTGGGCACCGTCGCGGCCGCCCAGGGCCGGGGGATCGGGGCGGCCCAGCTGCGCTGGATGGCCGCCGAGGCCGCCGCCCGGGGCGCGTCCGCCCTGATGCTCGAGGTCCGGGCCTCCAACGCCGCCGCCCGGCGGCTCTACGCGCGCCACGGATTCGAGGAGCTGCACGTGCGCCGCCGCTACTACCCGGGCGGCGAGGACGCCGTGATCATGCGCAAGGCCCTGTGACCGGGCCGCTCACTAGACTGGAGCCCATGCCCACCGCCACCGCAGCCCCCCTCGTGCTCGGCATCGAGTCCTCCTGCGACGAGACCGGCGTCGGCGTCGTCCGCGGCACCGCCCTGCTGGCCCACGAGGTCGCCTCCTCCGTCGAGGAGCACGTGCGCTTCGGCGGCGTGATCCCGGAGATCGCCGCCCGCGCCCACCTCGAGGCCCTCGTGCCCACGATCCGCCGCGCCCTGGACACCGCCGACGTCACCCTCGCGGACCTCGACGCGATCGCCGTCACCTCCGGCCCGGGTCTGGCGGGCGCGCTCATGGTGGGGGTGGCGGGGGCCAAGGCGCTGGCCACGGCCCTCGGCACGCCCCTCTACGGCATCAACCACCTCGTGGCGCACGTGGGCGTCGGCATGCTGGACGGCGTGCGGCCCGCGCAGTGGGACGACCTGCCCGCGGACCTGGGCGCGCTGCTCGTCTCCGGCGGGCACACCGAGATCCTGCGCGTGGGCCGCATCAGCTCCGAGGTCGAGCTGCTGGGTTCGACCATCGACGACGCGGCCGGCGAGGCGTACGACAAGGTCGCCCGGCTCATCGGGGCGGGCTACCCCGGGGGCCCCGTGATCGACCGGCTCGCCGCCCAGGGCGACCCGACGGCCTTCCGCTTCCCGCGCGGACTCACCGCGGGCAAGTTCGTCGGCAGCGCCGAGGAGCCCGGCCCGCACCGGCACGACTGGTCCTTCTCCGGGCTGAAGACCGCCGTCTCGCGCGCCGTGGAGCAGTTCGAGGCCCGCGGGCTCGAGGTGCCGCGCGCGGACATCGCCGCCTCCTTCCAGGAGGCCGTTGCGGACGTGATCACCGCCAAGGCCGTCCGCGCCTGCCGGGAGCACGGGCTCACCCACCTGATGCTCGGCGGCGGCGTCGCGGCGAACTCGCGCCTGCGCGCCCTGCTCGCCGACCGGTGCCGCTCCGCGGGCATCGAGCTGACCGTCCCGCCCGTGAACCTGTGCACCGACAACGGGGCGATGGTCGCCGCGCTCGGCGCACGCCTGGTGCGCGACGGCGTCGCCCCCTCCGACGCGTGGTTCGGCGCGGACCCGGGGCAGCCGGTCGAGGTCGTCAGCGTCTGATCCCGGCGGGCGTCTGATCCAGGCGGGGGCGAGTCCTTGCGGGCCGGGCCGCCGCGCCGTAGACAAGCGGACATGACCACCGCGCAGCCGACCCCGGACCCGCATTCCGCCTCGACCCCCGCCCCGGGCGCCGATCCGCAGGCCTCCGGCGTGGACCGCGAGATGCTGGAGGACTTCCTCAATCAGCACCTGCTGGGCTCCCGCTCCGGCGTGAAGGCCTTCCGGGCCGCCGCCCAGACCTGGGACGACACCCCGCAGGGCGCCGACCTCACCCGCCTGGGCGACGACGTCGAGCAGGACCAGGAGCGCCTCGAGGCCCTGATCCGCGAGCTGGGCCTCACCACGCCCGTCCCGGTGAAGGCCGCCGGTGTGGCGGCCGAGGCGGCCGGGCGCGTGAACCCCGTGAACCTGATGCGCTCCCGCGGCTCGGGCTGGACGCAGGTGGAGCTGGACCTGCTGCAGGGCATGCTCCAGGCCAAGGCCGCCATGTGGCACGTCCTGGAGGCCCTCGCCCCGCACGAGCCCGTCCTCGACGCCGGGGAGATGGCCGCGTTGTACGAGCGGGCCCAGGACCAGCAGCGCGCCGTGCAGCGCATCGCCGAGGACACCCTTCTCGGGCGCTTCCTGCGCTGAGCCGGGCCGCCGACCCCGCCGCCGCGCGTCGACGCGGCCGGCGGGGCCGCGGCCCCTCACTCCTCGCCGGACTGCTCGTCCCCCGAGGCGCCGCCGTGGACCTCGGCGGGCAGCTGCGCCACCGGGACCACGACGACGTCCTCGAGCTTCCAGTCCAGCGCGACGATCTCCTCGCGCAACTGGGCGCAACGGCCCACCGTGGCGCCGGCGCCCTCGTGGGGCACCACGAACATCTCGACGTGGAGCACGTGCCCCTCGTCCCGGACCCGGGCGCCCGCGTGACGCACCCAGGGCTGCGCCCAGGCCACGCGCTCGGCGCGGTCGATCAGCGGGTGCGGGCGGTCGCCGTCGATGGTGGTGGCCCGCCGGTCGGCGAGGTTGCCCACCGCCTCCCGCAGGTTCCGCCAGCCGTCCAGGACGATGCTGACGCCCACGAAGAGCGCGGCCGCGGAGTCCGCCCACCACCAGCCCAGGCCGATGCCGGCCACGCCGACGATGGTGGCGACGCCCGTCTGCCAGTCCGCCTTGTTCATGTCCGCGTCCGCGTAGAGCACGCGGTCGTGCAGCTGCTCGGCGAGCTTGAGCTTCTTGTGGCCGAGGATCATGGGTCCGGGCACGGACAGGGCCATGACGGCCATCATGAACCAGCCCTGCCACACGGTGTGCCCGAAGAGGTCGAGCGTGCCGATGGGCGGGTGCTCGCCCGTGACCAGGCCCAGGGCGGAGTCGGCCACCAGGATCACGCCCATCACGGACAGCGCGACGGCGGCCACCAGGTGGCCGACGCCCACGGATCGGTGCGAGCCGTACGGGCGGGCCCGGGTGGGATGCCGCCGCGTCACGCGCACGGCCACGAGGAACGCGATCGGCGGGACCAGCGAGAGCAGGTCCTCGATCCAGGCCGCGCGCATGGCTTGCGAGGAGCCCATCACCACGGCCACCAGGGCGATGGTGACGGCCAGGACCGCCAGCGTGGCCCATTCCAGACGCACCGCCCGTCGCAGGGCGCGCTCGATCTCCGGCGGCAGCTCGGTCGCGCCGAAGCGTCGGCCGCCGGGGGAGCGGTGAGTCGTCGAGGCGTGGTGCGTCATCGGCCGGCCTCCCGGGCCTGGGCGTCGAGGTGGGCCTCGAGGGCGGCGAGCATCTGGTTCTCGCCCGGGGGCACGGCCATCACGAGCTTCACGGGCTCGCCGTCCGGGCCGGCGGCCTCGGCGTAGTCGCGAGTGAGGCTCGCGTGGGTCGTCCAGGGCGAGTCGGAGGTCAGCCCGCCGGCCACGAGGTCCACGTCGCCCTTCTCCAGGGCGGTCATGAGCGCCTCCTCGCCGGAGACCGTCCAGGCGACGCGTGCGTCGTGCGCCGCCGCGAAGGAGCGGATCAGGTCGGGCTCGGGGCCGACGGGCTCGGCGCCCGAGGCGTCCACGTGGGGCGGGTGATGCACGACGCCGGCGCGCAGCACCCCTCCAGTGACGCGGTCCAGGGTGCCGTCCGGGTCGGCAGGATAGCCGGAGGAGGTGCAGGCGGTGAACCCGAGGACGGCGCCCCCGAGCAGGCCCGTCAGGGCAGCCCGGCGGGTGATGGTCATCGACCTCATTCCGTGGGCGAGTGCGAGCGGTGCCCGGCGTTGCCGAGGCCTTCGGCGCCGTCGAGATGGTCGAGCACGAGGCGGACCGCCTCCCGGGCGTCGGTGGTCTCGGACCAGCCGGTCGCGGCGCGCAGGGCCGTGGTGTCCATGATGGGCACCGCCGCCGCCATGTCCACCCACCCCGGGTCGGTGGGCTGCAGCCGTGCCCGGTAGGTCAGCGCCGCGGCCGCTCGGAACAGGCCCACGGGCAGCTCCAGGATGCGACGCGCCCCGAGGACGGTGCCCATGGTGTGCGCGTCCAGCACGGGTTCGGCGGCCACATTGAAGGCCCCGCCCGCCCGGTGGGCGATCACGCGCCAGTACGCGTCCGCCACGTCCTGGGCCGTGAGCGCCTGGAATCGCAGGCCCCGCGGGAACGGCAGCAGCGGGGTGCGCAGGCGCGCGGCGAGCCGGGCGGGGACGAGGTCGCCCAGGAAGTAGTCCTTGATCTCGGGCCCGGCGCCGGCCTGGAAGATCAGCCCCGGGCGCAGCCGGGTCACGAGCATCTCGGGGTGCTCGGCCTGCACGCGGTCGAGGATCGACTCGACCTCCGCCTTCTGCGCGGCGTAGTGCGAGGTGGGGACCCCGGTGGCGGGGTGGGACTCGGGCACGGCGCGGCCCTTCGGCCCGGGCCCGTACGCGCCCACCGAGGACGCGTAGACCAGGTGGGGCACGCGCGCCTCGGCGACGGCCCGGAACACCCGCTCGTTGCCGGCCACATTGACGGCGCGCAGGTGGTCGCGGTCGCGGTTGGGGCGGATCACCCACACCAGGTCGACGACGGCGTCGGCGCCGGCGACGATCTCGCTCAGCCGCCCCGCCGCCGTGGGCTCCGCGACGTCCAGGCGGTGCCACTCGACGCCGTCGTAGGGCGCCCCGGCCCGGTCCGGGCCGCGGCGGCTCACCCCGACGATCGAGGTCACCTCGTCGGCGGCGTGGAGGCGCTCCAGCAGGGCGGTGCCGACGTTGCCGGTGGCGCCCAGGACGACGATCCTCACGGCTTCAGGACCACCTTGATGCAGCCGTCCTCCTTCTTCTGGAACGTCTCGTACAGGGCCGGGGCGTCCTCGAGGGGAGCGGTGTGCGTGGTCAGGTCCAGCACGCCCAGCGGGTCGGAGGGGTCGTCCAGCAGCGGCAGCAGGTCGTCGACCCACCGGCGCACGTTGCACTGGCCCATGGCCAGGGTGACCTGCTTGTCGAACATCGTCAGCAGGGGCATCGGGGACTGCATGCCGCCGTAGACGCCGGAGAGGGAGACGGTGCCGCCGCGGCGGACGGCGTCGATCGCCGTGTGTAGGGCGTCGAGCCGGTCCACGCCGGCGGTCTTCATGGCCGCGCGCCCGAGCGCGTCGGGCAGCAGGCCGACCACGGTGTGCGCCGCCTTCGCCACGGGGGAGCCGTGCGCCTCCATGCCCACGGCGTCCACGACGCCGTCCGGGCCGCGGCCCTGCGTGCGCTCGCGCAGCAGCTCGGCCACGCCGCCGTCGGAGGAGTCCAGGACCTCGACGCCGTGCCGGGCGGCCATCGCCCGCCGCTCGGGCACCGGGTCCACGCCGATCACGCGCAGGCCCTGGTGCACGCCGATGCGCGCCGCCAGCTGCCCGATGGGACCGAGGCCGATCACGGCGAGGGTGCCGCCGCGCGGGACCTGCGCGTACTTCACGCCCTGCCACGCGGTGGGCACCACGTCCGAGAGGAACAGCCACTGCTCGTCCGGCCCGGTGTGCGGCACCTTCACCGGCCCGTAGTCCGCGTGCGGGACGCGCAGGTACTCCGCCTGCCCGCCGGGCACGGAGCCGTAGAGGCGGGAGTAGCCCAGCAGCGCCGCACCGGAGCCCTGCTCCCGGACCTGGGTGGTCTCGCACTGGGACTGCAGGCCGCGCTCGCACATCCAGCAGCGACCGCAGGCGATGTTGAACGGGACGACCACGCGGTCGCCCGGCTTGATGTGGGTGACCTCGGCGCCGACCTCCCGCACGATGCCCATCGGCTCGTGGCCGATCACGTCCCCGGCGTCCATGAAGGGGCCCAGCACCTCGTAGAGGTGCAGGTCCGATCCGCAGATGCCGGTGGAGGTGATCTCGACGATCGCGTCCGTGGGCTCCTGGATCCGCGGATCCGGGACGTCCTCGACGGCGACGTGACGCTTTCCCTGCCAGGTGAGTGCTCGCATGGGTGAGACCGTAGCCCCGCCCGAGCGGTGGGGGGAAGCGTGGGGGCGCGGTCGGGCACCGCGGCCTGACCTGGGGCGACGCCGGGCCGGGCGGGTGGGGGCCGCGCCGTCAGCCGCCCACGCGCCCCAGGGACTCGCGGGTGCGGGCGGCGGCGTCGAGCAC
>NZ_JANQCJ010000101.1:0-8951 GCF_024723355.1 Micrococcus sp. HG099
GGACGACGACGGCGGCCCGGCCCGCCTGGACAGGCCCCGCGGCCGGGCGGTTGACTGGCCGGGACCCCGCCGCCGACGCCTTCCCGAGGGAGCCCCATGACCGCCCGAGCCGACCGCGACGACGTCGCCCTCATCATCCTGGGCGCCACCGGCGACCTCACCTCCCGCCTGCTGCTGCCCGGCCTGGCCGGGGCGCTCGCGGCGCACGACCTGCCGCGCATCACGCTTGTGGGCTCCTCGCACAGCGAGCACGACACGCAGGAGTGGCAGGGCATCGTGCGGGAGGCGCTCAAGGGCACCGCCCTGGACGCCGCCGCGGTCGACGACCTCGTGGAGCGCGCGGTGTGGCGGACCGCGGACGCCACGGACGCGGACGACCTGCGGGCCCTGTTCGCCGCGGCGCGGGAGGCCGCCGGGCCCGAGGCCGTCCCCGTCCTGTACTTCGCCCTCGGCCCGGGGATCACTCGGGAGTCGGTGGACGCGCTCGCCGGCATGGACGACCTCCCGGACCGGCTGCGCCTGACCCTGGAGAAGCCGTTCGGCGAGGACGAGGCGAGCGCGCGCGAGCTCAACGCGGTGCTGGCCGACATCGTCGAGGAGGACCGCGTCTTCCGCGTGGACCACTTCCTGGGCGAGTCCATGGTGACCGCGCTGCTGGGGCTGCGCACCGCGAACCGGCTGCTCGGGCGCGTGTGGGACGGGCGGGACGTGGAGCGCGTGGACGTGGTGGTCGACGAGGCGATCGGCCTCGAGGGGCGCGCCGAGTTCTACGACGGCACCGGCGCGCTGGAGGACATGCTGCAGTCGCACCTGCTCCAGGTGCTGGCCATGACGGCCCTCGAGCCGCCGGCCCGCGTGGCCGCGGACGAGCTGCATGACGCCGTCGTCGAGGTCCTGCGCGCCACCCGCGTGTGGCAGGACGACCCCGTGGCGGCCTCCCGCCGCGCCCGCTACACCGCCGGCGAGGCGGACGGCCGGCCGGTGCCCGCGTACGCGGACGAGGAGGGGGTGGACCCGCGGCGGCGGACCGAGACGCTCGCCGAGGTGACCCTCGCCGTGGACACCGACCGGTGGCGCGGCGTGCCGTTCCGGCTGCGCTCGGGCAAGGCGCTCGAGCGGACCCGCTGGGAGGTGGCGCTCACCCTCCGCGCGCCCGAGGACGTGCCCGAGGGGCTGTCCCCGGCCGCCGGCCGCGACCGGATCGTGGTGGGGCTCCAGCCGCGAGGCGTGCGGATCGAGCTGGCGGTGGACGGCGCGGACACCCCGTTCGACGCCGAGCGGCGCGCACTCACGGCCGGCCTCGGCGAGGAGCACGTGGACGCCTACGGCGAGGTGCTGCGCGGGATCCTCACCGGCGAGCCGCTGCTGAGCGTGCGCGGCGACGCCGCCGAGGAGTGCTGGCGGATCCTGGCGCCGGTGATCGCCGCGTGGGAGGCCGACGAGGTGCCCCTGGACGAGTACCCGGCCGGCTCGGCGGGACCCGAGGGCTGGGACTGAGGGTCGAGGGGCTGACCACCAGCGCTTTCGTGCGGGAAACGGGAGGCTTCGCTGGGACCGGGTCCTGGTCCCGCGGCTCGCCCCCAGCGCTTTCGTGCGGGAAACGGGAGGCTTCGCTGGGACCGGGTCCTGGTCCCGCGGCCACCTCCTGAAGCCTCCGCCACCCCGATGCGTCAGGGAGTGACCGCGGGACAGGGTCGTCCTACCCTGGCCGCATGGCGCCCACGCCCGAGCCCGAGAACCTCCCCTCGCGCCCGTCCTCCCCCACGCCCTCCGGCCCCACTCCTCCGCCCCGACCCGCGCTCACCATCCGCGAGGCCTGCCGCACCGGGCCGCACTGCGCGTGCTGGACGAGCGAGGCCCGCGCGTCGACCAGGCCCTGGAGGCCCGGCACCCGGCCGAGCCGCACTGGTACCTGGGGCTGCTGACCGTCGCCCCGGACGCGCAGGTCGGCGGGGTGGGCTCGGCGCTGGTGCGCGCCGGTCTGGCCCGGGCGGACGCCGACGGCCTGCCCGCGTACCTCGAGTGCGAGCGGCACCGCGAGGCGTACTACGCGCGGTTCGGCGTCGCGCGCACCCACACGGTGGAGATCGACGACGGCGCCCCGGCCCACCTCGGCATGTGGCGTCCGGCAGGCGGGTAGCCTCCCGTTTCCCGCACGAAAGCGCCGGTGGAGCCTCCCGTTTCCCGCACGAAAGCGCCGGTGGGGGTCGGGGATAGACTCGCCGCGTGACCGAGACGACCCCCGCCGCCGCCCGTGACCGCCTCCCCGAGAAGGTCTCCGACCTCTTCGACCCCACCCGCTGGCGCGTGGTGGAAGGCTTCGACTTCGAGGACCTGACCTACCACCGGCAGGTGGAGCGCGACGCCGACGGCCGCTGGGTCCGCGACCTGCCCACGGTGCGCATCGCCTTCGACCGACCCGAGGTCCGCAACGCCTTCCGCCCCGGCACCGTGGACGAGCTCTACCGCGCGCTCGACCACGCCCGCATGACCCCGGACGTCGGCACGGTGCTGCTCACGGGCAACGGCCCCTCCCCCAAGGACGGCGGCCACGCCTTCTGCTCGGGCGGCGACCAGCGCATCCGCGGCCGGGACGGCTACCGCTACGCCGAGGGGGACACGGCCGAGACCATCGACCCCGCGCGCGCCGGCCGCCTGCACATCCTCGAGGTGCAGCGCCTGATGCGCACCTCCCCCAAGGCGATCATCGCCGTCGTGAACGGGTGGGCCGCCGGCGGCGGCCACTCGCTCCACGTGGTCGCGGACCTCACCCTCGCCTCCCGCGAGCACGGGAAGTTCAAGCAGACGGACGCCACCGTGGGCTCCTTCGACGCCGGCTACGGCTCGGCCCTGCTCGCCCGGCAGGTGGGCCAGAAGCGCGCCCGGGAGATCTTCTTCACCGCCCGCGAGTACTCGGCCGAGGACATGGTGGCCATGGGCGCCGTCAACGAGGCCGTGGACCACGAGCGCCTCGAGGAGGTCGCCCTCGAGTACGCCGCGGACATCAACCGTCAGTCCCCGCAGGCCCTGCGCATGCTCAAGTTCGCGTTCAACCTTCCCGACGACGGCATGGCCGGCCAGCAGGTCTTCGCCGGCGAGGCCACGCGCATGGCCTACATGACGGACGAGGCCGTGGAGGGCCGGGACGCGTTCCTGCAGAAGCGCGACCCGGACTGGTCCGCCTTCCCGTACCACTTCTGACCGACCACCACGGCAGGACGGAGACCCGCCCATGCTGGCACTGCTCAACGACCAGCCCATCCTCGTCCTCATGGCCACCGTCGCCCTGGGCGCCGCCGTCGGCACCATCCCGCTGGGCAAGATCCGCCTCGGCGCCTCGGGAGCACTGTTCGTGGGCCTGCTCGTCGGGGCGGTGCTGCCCGACGTCGGCGACCGGCTGGTCCTGTTCCAGAGCTTCGGCCTGGCCCTGTTCGCCTACCTGATCGGGCTCGGCGCCGGCAAGGTGTTCTTCCGGGACCTGCGCCGCAACCTGCCCCTGATGCTGGCCGCCGTCGTCGTGGTGATCCTCACCGCCTTCACGGTGCACCCGCTGGCCGCGCTGCTGCACATGGACCTGCCGACGGCGATCGGTGTGTGGACGGGTTCGCTCACCGCGACGCCGGCGATGGCGCTGGCGAACCAGCTCACCGGGGGGCAGGCCCCGGCCGTGGGCTACGGGCTGTCCTACCTGGTGGGCGTGGTCGGCACCATCATCGCGATCACGCTGCTCGCCGCCCGCCCGTGGAGCAGTTCCCCGCGCGATCCGGCGCCGGTGACCGACGGCAAGCTGCACTTCACCGCTGCGGCCGCCACCTCCGCCCTCGCCGTGCGGGAGATCCCCGGGATCTCCGAGGGACTGGTGCGCGTGGCGGCGCTGCGCCACGGCGGCGTGGCCCGGATCGCCGGCTCCGCCGACCGGATCGAACCCGGGGACCAGGTCGTCCTGGACGGCACGGAGAAGAACATCGACGCGGCCGTGCAGGCCTTCGGCCGCCGCACCGACGCCGACCCGGCACAGGTGATGAACCCGCTGCAGACCTCCATGGTCATCGTCACGGCCCGCGCCCTGGCCGATCGCCGCCTGGGCACGCTGTCCCTGCCCGAGCGCTTCGGCACCGACGTCGCCCGGCTGCGGCGCGACGACGTCGAGTCGCTGGCCACCCCGCAGACCGAGCTCAAGGTCGGCGACCGGGTGCTCATCGTGACCACCGCGCCGCGGATGGAGGCGGTGCGGGACTTCTTCGGCAACTCGACCCGGGGGCTCTCGAACCTCGACTGGATCTCCCTGGGCACGGGCATGGCGCTGGGCTACCTGCTGGGCCTGGTGACGATCCCGCTCCCGGGCGGGGCTTCCTTCTCCCTCGGCCCGGCGGCCGGGTGCATCCTCGTCGGCCTCGCCCTCGGGGCGATCGGCCGCACCGGACCCACGGTGTGGGAGCCATCCACGGAGATCGCGCTGACGCTGCGGCAGCTCGGCCTCATGCTCTTCCTGGGCGTGGTGGGCCTGGCCGCCGGCCCGGCGTTCATCGAGACGGTGTTCACTCGGGTCGGCGGGCTGGCCATCCTGATGTCCGCCGTGCTCACCGCGCTGACCGCTGCCCTGCTCATCACCGCGGCACGGCTGCTGGGGCAGTCCGTGGATCGCACCTTCGGGGCGCTGGCGGGCATCACGGGCCAGCCGGCGATCCTGGACTACGCGCTCTCCCGGTCCACCGACGCCCGCGTGACCGAGGGGTACGCCCAGCTGTTCGCGCTGATCATGGTGGTCAAGATCGCCACGGTGCCGTTCATGCTCTGACCGCCGGGCGGATCCGGTCCGCCGGGCGGGTCCGTCCGACCGCCGTGACTCCTAGACTCGGAGCCATGCCCGCCACTGCCGACGCCCTCGCCCGCGCCACGGACGCCCTCGCGGCGTCCTTCGACGGCGGCGACCCCGTCGAGCTGACCGCCGACGGCGCCGCGCTCCCCCGGCCCGAGGCCCGCGATCCGCGCCGCTGCGGCCATCCGGACGCCGCCGCGGTGGTCCGCACCTCCGGCTCCACGGGCACGCCGAAGCAGATCGTCCTGACCGCCTCCGCCCTGCGCGCCTCGGCCGCGGCCACGGCCCGGCGGCTCGGGGGCGAGGGGGCGTGGCTGCTGGCCCTCGGCGTGCACTACGTGGCCGGGCTCGCCGTGCTCTCCCGCTCGATCGCGGCCGGGACCGCACCCGTGGCCCTTCCACCGGGCCCCTTCACGCCCGCGGCGTTCGCCACCGGGGCGGCCGCCCTGCCCGACCACGCCGGCCCCCGGCTCGTCTCGCTCGTCCCCACCCAGCTCGCGCGCCTCCTGGCGGCCGACGCCGACCCGGCCGGGCGGGCGGCCCTGCGCTCCTTCGACCGCGTGCTCGTGGGCGGTGCCCGGCTCGATCCCGCGCTGCGGGCCGCGGCCGAGGCGGCGGGGGTGCGCCTCACCGCCACCTACGGCATGGCCGAGACGTGCGGCGGCTGCGTCTACGACGGCGTGCCGCTGCCCGGCGTCGCCGTCGCGGTGGCCCCGGACGGCCCCGACGCCCCGCCGCGCGTGCGCCTGGCCGGGCCCATGGTGGCGGCCGGCTACCTCGACGACCCCGCCCGCACCGCCGCCCACTTCGTCCCCGCCGCGGACGGCGCCCGCGCCTTCCTGACCGAGGACACGGGCGTGCTCTCCCCCACGGACGACGGCGGCGTGCGGCTGGCCGTGACCGGCCGCCTGGACGACGTCGTCATCACGGGCGGGGTGAAGGTGTCCGCGGCCGCGGTGACCGCGGTGCTCGAGGCCCACCCGGGTGTCGCGGCGGCCCACGTGGCCGGCGTGGCCGACCCCGAGTGGGGGCAGCGGCTCTGCGCGGCGGTGGTGCCGGCGGACCCCGCTTCCCCGGTCGGCGAGAACGCCCTGCGCGCCCACATCCGGGACGCACTCGGCGCGGCGGCCGTGCCCAAGACCTGGCTCGCCCTGGACGCCCTCCCCCTGCTCTCCACCGGCAAGACCGACCGGCAGGCGCTCGCCGCCCGGTTCGCCGCAGCGGGCTGAGCCGGTCCGGGCCGGGCCGTGGGGGCCGCGTTCGCCCCGGACGGAACCCGCCGACCCCGCGCGTGGGAGAATGACCCGGGCCCGGCCGACGTCGGGCCCCGGCCGCGCTCCGCCGTCGACCCGGCCCGCCGCGCGCCGATCCCCACCCCGCTCCCCAGGAGGAACCCCCGCCCATGGCCGCCACGCTCTCCCAGTGGGTCGCCGCCGCGCGCCTGCGCACGCTGCCCATGGCGATCGCCCCCGTGATCGTCGGTTCGGCCGCCGCCGCGGAGCTCGGCCGCTTCCACCTCGGCGCGGCCCTGCTGGCCCTCGTGGTCTCGCTCGCCCTGCAGGTGGGCGTGAACTACGCCAACGACTACTCGGACGGGATCCGCGGCACCGACGACGAGCGCGTCGGCCCCTTCCGGCTCACCGTCTCCGGGCTCGTGCCCGCGGCCCAGGTGAAGCAGGCGGCCTTCGCGTTCTTCGGCCTCGCCGGGCTGGCCGGCCTGGGGCTCATCCTGCTCTCGGGGCACTGGTGGTTCCTGCTGGTCGGCGTCGCCTGCGTGGTGGCCGCCTGGTACTACACGGGCGGCAAGAAGCCCTACGGCTACCTGGGCCTGGGCGAGGTGTTCGTGTTCGTGTTCTTCGGCCTGGTGGCCGTGCTCGGCACCACCTACACGCAGGCCGGCCAGGTCAGCGGCCTGGCGTGGGCCGGCGCGATCGGCTGCGGCCTCATCTCCACGGCCCTCCTGATGGCCAACAACATCCGGGACATCCCCACGGACCGGGCCGTGGGCAAGATGACCCTGGCGGCCCGCCTCGGCGACGGCCCCGCGCGGGCCTCCTACGGCGTCATGCTCGCCATCGCCCTGCTGCTGCCGCTGTTCTGGGTGGCCGTGCACCCGTGGCTGCTGCTGGTGCCGCTCGGCGGCCTGCTGGCGATCCGGCCCGTCCGCACCGTGCTGCGCGCCCAGGACCGCCGGGCACTGATCCCGGTGCTGCGCGCGACCGGCGTGATCGGGATCGTCTACGCGCTGACCTTCACCCTCGGCGTCCTGCTCTGAGCGCCCGCACCGCGGGCCCCCGGGGCTCACTCGCGGAAGCGGCCCTGCGTGTAGGCGTCCTCGGCCTCGGCGTCGGCGGCCTCGGTGCGGCCGCGGCGGCCGGGGCGGCCCTCCCACGCGGCGGAGAGGTCCTGGGTGGCGCCCCGACGCAGGCGGCCGAGGAACAGGTAGCTGACGGCGAACGTCAGGATCGCGGCGGCCAGGGTGGCCATGACCATGCCGAGGCCGAGCTGCAGGCCGACCCACCAGAGGACGAAGAAAAGGGCCACGCGGAGCAACCCGTAGTAGAGAATGCGCACCGGCCCATTCTACGAGCGGTGCCTGGACGCCCGCCGGGGGCCGCCGTCGCCCCCTGGACGCCCGCCGGTTCCGCGGGCCTTCGCCCGGGGCGGAGCCGAGACCGGCCCCGACCGCCCCCGCCTAGACTGGGAGGATGGGCCGTTTCATCATCCCCGCCGCGATCGTCCTCGTGGGCCTCACGCTGTACGCGCTGTTCGAGGCGCTCATGACCCCCGCCCACGAGGTGCGCAGCCTGCCGAAGTGGGGCTGGGTGGCCGTCGTGGTCCTGCTCCCCCTCGTGGGCCCGCTGCTGTGGCTCGTGCTGGGCCGCGCCCGCGTGGCCCGCGGCACGGCGCGTCCGGCGCCCCGCGGCCCCGGCGCCCCCGACGACGACGAGGCGTTCCTGCGCAGCCTCCGCGTCCAGCGGCGCCAGGCCGAGCGTGAGCAGGAGCTGGACCGGCGTGACGCCGAGCTGAAGGCCCGCGAGGAGGAGTTGCGCCGTCGTCGTGAGCGGGGCGAGGAGCCCGACGCCGACGATCCGGACGCCCCCACCCTCTGACCTCCCCCAGGAACACTTTCGCTCGTGAAAACGTCGCTACCATCCCGGATATCCGGGATGGTAGCGACGTTTTCACGAGCGAAAGCGCTGGGGGTGGAAGCGTGAGGCCTCGGGTCAGCTGGGCAGCCCCGCGTAGGAGTGCAGGCCCGGGAAGTACGTGTTCACGATCGTGTAGTTGAACACGATGCAGAGGAAGCCCACGATGCTCAGCCAGGCGGCGCGCGCGCCGGTCCAGCCGCGGGTGGCGCGGGCGTGCAGGTACGCGGCGTAGACCACCCAGATCACGAAGGTCCAGACCTCCTTGGTGTCCCAGTTCCAGTAGCGGCCCCACGCGGCCTCGGCCCAGATGGCGCCGGCGATCAGCGTGAAGGTCCACATCACGAAGCCCACCGCGTTGATGCGGAAGGACCAGTTCTCCAGGGCGTCTGAAGAGGGCACGAGGCGCAGGAACGACCAGGTGGGCTCGCCCGCCGCGGCGCTCTTCTCGGCACGGTCCTGGAGCAGCTGCAGCATGGACATGGCGGCGGTCAGCGTGAACAGCGCGGTAGCCAGCACGGCGATGGACACGTGGATCACGAGCCACGGGGACTGCAGCGGCGGCTGCAGGTGACCCACCGGCGTCGGGAAGCCCATGGTGGCCGCGCACATCATGGCGACGACGAGGCCGGTGACGAAGGTGCCCACGAAGCGCAGGTCCTTGCGGAAGAGGAACAGCAGGTAGACGGTCGTGATCACGAGCGCGCCGGAGGTCATGAACTCGTAGAGGTTGCCCCACGGCACGCGGGAGGCGGCGAGGCCGCGGGCGACGACGGCGAACGCGTGCAGCGCCCAGCCGATGGCCAGCACGGCCACGGCCACGTTGGCGATCGGCCGGCGGCCGCCGCCGGTGTAGTCCATGTCATCGTCCACGAGGCCAGTGTCGGAGCCGGTGCCGAGGCCCGACGCGCGGGAGTCGGCCCACGCGGCGCTCGCGGTCGAGCCGGACGCGGCCGGCACGCCCGCGCCCGCGGAGCCGGCGG
>NZ_JANQCJ010000102.1:0-8622 GCF_024723355.1 Micrococcus sp. HG099
CTCCAGCTCGCGGCGCTCGGCCTCCTCGCGGGCGGCGGCCAGGCGGGCCTGCTCGGCCTCCCGGGCGGCCTCGGCGCGCTCCTGCTCCTCGGCCTCCAGGCGCTCGCGCTCCCGACGCTCCTCCGCCTCGCGGCGCTCCTGCTCCTCGCGCTCGGCCCGCTCGCGCTCCTCGGCCTCGCGGCGTTCGCGCTCGAGGCGCTCCTGCTCGGCACGGGCCTCGGCCTCGCGGCGTTCACGCTCGAGACGCTCGCGCTCTTCCGCCTCGCGGCGTTCGCGCTCGAGGCGCTCCTGCTCGGCACGGGCCTCGGCCTCGCGGCGTTCACGCTCGAGACGCTCGCGCTCCTCCGCCTCGCGGCGCTCACGCTCCAGGCGCTCCCGCTCGGCGCGCTCCTCGGCCTCGCGGCGCTCGCGCTCCTCCCGCTCCTTGCGCTCGCGCTCCTCCCGCTCGGCCCGCTCCCGCTCCTCCTGCTGGGCGCGGGTGGCGGCATCGGCCGCGGCGAGGGCGGAGGCGCCGGCGGCCGCCTTGGCCGCGGTGCCGTCGGAGGGGCGCACCCGCTCGCTGATGCGCTCCGAGATGCGGTTCAGGAAGCCGGGGCGGCGCTTCGTCTGGTCCTCGTCCGCGCGCAGCCGGCGGTCGAGGTCGGTGTAGTAGACCTCGTCGTCGTCGTAGGCGTGCGGGTCCTCGGTCCGGGACTCGCCGAAGATCTCCGAGCCGAGCGTGTCCGTCTGGAACGGCTCCACGTACACCTCCTGCGGGTACGCGAGCCCCAGCAGGACGTCCGGGTCCGGGCCGCCGCCGGCGATCAGGTAGGTGCGGCCCTCGGAGAGGCCGAGGTCGAGCACCTGCACGTCGTCCGTGCGCTCGCCCGTGGCCAGCTCCCGCGCGGAGGAGGCCACCTGCGTGGCGTTCTCCCGGGAGGCCACGAGCACGGTGACGCGGCGGTTGAGCACCTGGTCCGCGCCCAGGAACACCATGTCCTGGTCCGCGGACGTCACCACGTGCTCCGTGATGCGGTAGCGGCCGCCCAGGACGGCTCCGACGGAGATGGGCTGAGGCACGGGGTCTTCTCCTGACGAAGGGGGGTGGAGTTCCGATGATACGTGGACACACCGTCCCCGCCAGGGAGTCAGCCGACGCGGAGCAGGCGGCCCAGCGCGGGGACGCGGGAGACGACCGGCCGCAGGGCGTCGTCGAGCTCCGGGAACCGCAGCAGCTTCAGCGCCACCACGTACACGGGGGCCATCACCGCGGCCGCCACGGCGCACGTGATCAGCGCGGTGACGATGGTCTCCCACGCGAACCCGCCGGTGTACCCGCCCAGCAGCCACACGACGACGGCGCCCGCGGCCGCCGCGGCCAGCGCGGCCAGGCCGGTCTGGCCGTGGGCGCGCAGCACGGACGCGAACCCGTAGTCGCCGAAGCGGCGCACGGTGAGCACGTGGGTGAGGGCGAACTGGTACACGTACGAGACGGAGGAGGCGATCGCGACCCACAGCGCCATCGACCACAGGGGCAGCAGCATGGCCCCCGCCCAGGAGAGCAGCAGCATCAGCAGGGAGGAGCTGACCTGCACCACCATGGGCACCTTCGCGTCCTCGGCCGCGTAGAACACGCGCAGCAGGTAGAAGGAGCCGGAGCGGAACGGGATGGACAGCGCGAGGGCCAGCAGCACCGCGCCCACCGCGATGCCCGCGACCATGGAGGTCTCCGCCGTCGAGCCGAACACGCGGCCCAGCGGGCCGGCCAGCACGACGATGCCGGCCAAGGAGAACATCAGGGGCACCGTGAAGGCGCGCAGGCCCTGGGCCGTGGTGCGGCGCACCGCGGGCATGTCCTGGCGGGTCATGGCGCGGGCCAGCCGGTTGAACAGCACCGTGGCCAGGGAGAGCACGAACACGGAGTGCGGCAGCACCGCGATCAGCATGGCCATGTTGTAGGCGGCCACGCCGGGGATGGCCGCCTGGGCCATCTCCGTGCTCCACGCCTCGGTGCCGGGGATGCGCAGCTCGCCGCGGTCGCGGGCCTCGGTGGCGGAGGTGACGTACCGCTGGCACAGCAGCAGCACCACGTTCGTCACCATCATGGTGACCAGCGTGTAGCCGGCGATCCGGCCGGTCTGCCGCAGGCCGATGCCCTTCCACCCGAACCGGGGGCGCAGCCCCAGTCCCAGGCCGCGCAGCGGCAGGAAGAGGATGACGGCCTGCAGGATCACGCCCAGGGTGTGCCCGCCGGCCAGGACCAGGGTCTGGGTGCTCGTCCAGCCGGCCACGTCCTCGCCCGCCCGGTAGGCGCCGAACATGGCCAGGTACAGGCCGATCGCGGCGATCGCCACCACGTTGTTCAGCACCGGCGCCCACATGTAGGCGCCGAACCGGCCGTTGGCGTTGAGCACCTGGCCCACGAGCGCGTACATGCCGTAGAAGAACACCTGCGGCAGGCACCACAGCGCGAACACCGTGGCCATCTCGAGCTTCTCCGGGGACCAGCCGCGGGTCAGCGCCGTCATGAGCGGGGCGGCGACGGCCATCACCACGAGCGTGCCGCCGAGCATCACCAGCGTGCCCAGCGTCATGAGCCGGGACGTGTAGTCCGCGCCGCGGTCCGCGTCCCGGGCGTGCTTGATCAGCTGGGGCACGAGCACCACGTTGAACACGCCGCCCACGAGCAGCAGGTAGATCACGTTCGGCAGCGAGTTGGCGATCTCGAAGATGTCCGCCATGTCCGTGGACAGGCCGATGGCCACCGTCACCAGCATGGCGCGCACCAGGCCCAGCACGCGGGAGATCAGGGTGCCGGAGGCCATGATGGCCGTGGACCGGCCGGCCCGGCGTTCGCCCTCGGGGGTCTCGTCTGGGCGGTCCTCGCGGGCCGGGGCCTCCGGGTCCGTGGCCGGGGCGGGATCGGCGGTGGTGGGCTCCTCGTCGGCGACGCCGGCGCGGGCGGGGTCCTGCGCGGGGCGCGGGGAGGGGCTGCTGCTCAAGGGTCACCCAATCGTGGTCGGACGAGCCCCGCGTGCGGGGCGGAGGATCAGGGGCGGGGGCCCCGGGCGGGGCCCGGGGGGAAGTGCCGGTCGACGACCTGGCGGGCCAGGTCCACGATCCGGCGCTCGTTCGCGAAGGAGAGGCGGCGGGCCACGTCCTCGAGGCGGATCCAGGCGACGTCCACGGCCTCGTGGTCCGGGTCGTTCTCCGTGGTCAGCTCGCCGCCGGTGGCGCGCAGCAGGAAGTGGTGCACGGTCTTGTGGACGCGGTGGCGGGAGACGGTGAACCAGTAGTCGATGGCGCCGAGGGGCTCGAGGATGTCCCCGGCGATCCCGGTCTCCTCCTCCACCTCGCGCACGGCCGCCTGCCGGTGGTCCTCCACGCCCTCGGGGTGGCCCTTGGGCAGGCACCACTCCAGACGTCCGCCGCGGTTGTACCGGGCGATGATCGCGACCTCGAGGCCGCCGTCGTGCTCCCGGACGACGACGCCGCCGGCCGAGACCTCCTCCACGGTGGGCAGGCCCGAGGCGGCCGGACGCGGGCCCGGCGCGGGCGCGGGCTCGGGGCGCGCCGGCGGCTGGGGACGGCGGTGCCAGGCCCCCAGCGCGGAGGGCAGAGGGGCGCCCCGGTGCGCGGAGGGATCGGGGCTGGCCATGCCCTCCACTCTAACGCGGCGCCGTGGGCTCGGGGCCGGGGCGGGTCTGGCACGCTTGTACCCATCATGGATCTGACCACCGCCACCCTCGCGCTGCCCGCCGGCTTCCCCGCCGACGCCGCTCTGCCCGCCGTCGTCGTGGAGCTGGGACGGAGGTTCGAGGCGGCCGGCCACGAGCTGTCCCTCGTGGGCGGGCCGGTGCGGGACCTCTTCCTGGGGCGCGTCTCCGGGGACCTGGACTTCACCACGGACGCCGGCCCGGACGCGGCCGAGGCCGTCGGCGCCGGCTGGGCGGACGCCACGTGGGACGTGGGGCGTCGCTTCGGCACCATCGGCTTCCGCAAGGCCGGCTGGCAGCTCGAGGTCACCACCTATCGGGCCGAGCAGTACGACCCCGCCAGCCGCAAGCCGCAGGTGGCCTTCGGGGACAGCCTCGAGGAGGACCTGCTGCGCCGCGACTTCACGGTCAACGCCATGGCGCTGCGCCTGCCCGGCCTCGAGCTCGTGGACCCCTACGGCGGGGTGCGGGACCTGGCCGCGGGCGTGCTGCGCACCCCGGGCGCCCCGGAGGACTCCTTCTCGGACGACCCGCTGCGCATGCTGCGCGCGGCCCGCTTCGCCTCCCAGCTCGGGTTCACCGTGGCGGACGAGGTGGAGGCCGCCATGACGGCCATGGCCGAGCGCATCGGCATCATCTCCGCCGAGCGCGTGCGCGAGGAGCTCGTCAAGCTCGTGTGCGGCGCCCACCCGCGCCGCGGCCTGGACCTGCTCGTGCGCACCGGCCTGACCGAGCACGTGCTCCCCGAGCTGCCCGCCCTGCAGCTCGAGTCGGACGAGCACCACCGCCACAAGGACGTCTACGCCCACTCGCTGACCGTGCTGGAGCAGGCCATGGAGCTGGAGGCCGAGTACTCGCCGTCGGCCCCGGACCCGGTGCTGCGCCTGGCGGCGCTGCTGCACGACGTCGGCAAGCCGGCCACCCGCCGCTTCGAGAGGGGCGGCGCCGTGAGCTTCCGCCACCACGAGACGGTGGGCGCGAAGCTCGTGCGCAAGCGGCTGCGCGCGCTGAAGTTCGACAACGACACCATCAAGGCCGTGGCCCGGCTCGTGGAGCTGCACATGCGCTTCTACGGCTACGGGGACGCCGGCTGGACTGACTCCGCGGTGCGGCGGTACGCCCACGACGCCGGCGACCTGCTGCCCCGCCTGCACGCCCTGACCCGATCGGACGTGACGACCCGGAACAAGCGGAAGGCCGAGCGGCTGGCCCACGCCTACGACGACCTCGAGCGGCGCATCGCCGAGATCGCCGAGCAGGAGGAGCTTGCCGCCGTCCGCCCGGACCTCGACGGCGAGCAGATCATGGCGCTCCTGGGCATCCGCCCCGGTCCCGTGGTGGGCCGGGCGTACCGGCACCTGCTCGAGTGGCGCCTGGACGAAGGCCCGCACGAGCCGGCCGAGGCCGAGGCCGAGCTGCGCCGCTGGTGGGCGGAGCAGCCGGAGGCCGCCGAGGGCTGAGGGGGAGGGGGCGCGCTGGGCACCCCGGCCCTGCTCGACCTTGATCCGATCGACCGACGCCTGGCGACATCACCGCCGGGCGGAACGGCGGTGATGTCGCTGGGCGTCGGTCATCTCGGAGGTCGCGGGGGAGCGGCGGCGCGGTCATCCCGACGACGACGGCGGCCCGGCCCCGGTGGCAGGATCGGGGCATGAACGACGCCGAGATCGCCGCCGTCCATCCGATCCAGCCGATCGCCCGGATCGCCGCCCAGGCCGGGATCGCCGAGGACCTGCTCATCCCCTACGGCCGGCACATGGCCAAGGTGGACGTGCACGCCCTCACCGCCCCCGAGGACGGCCGCGTCGTCCTCGTCACCGGCATCAGCCCGACGCCGGCCGGCGAGGGCAAGACCACCGTCACCGTGGGCCTGGCCGACGGGCTGAACATGCTGGCGGGCCAGGCGGACGCGCCGGCCGCCGTCGCCGGCTCCCGCACCGTGGTGGCGCTGCGCGAGCCCTCCCTGGGCCCCGTGTTCGGGATCAAGGGCGGCGCCACCGGCGGCGGCCACGCGCAGGTGGTGCCCATGGAGGCGATCAACCTGCACTTCACGGGCGACTTCCACGCGATCACCTCGGCCCACAACCTGCTCTGCGCCCTCGTGGACAACCACGTGCAGCAGGGCAACGCGCTGGGGATCGACCCGCGCACGATCGCCCTCAAGCGGGCCCTGGACATGAACGACCGCTCCCTGCGGGACGTCGTCACGGGCCTGGGCGGCCGCACGCAGGGCGTGCCCCGCGAGGGCGGCTTCGAGATCACCGTGGCCACCGAGACCATGGCCGTGTTCTGCCTCGCCGCGGACCTGGCCGACCTCAAGGAGCGCCTCGGCCGGATCACCGTGGGCCACACCTACGACGGCGAGCCCGTCACCGCCTCCCAGATCGGCCCGCACGGGGCGCAGGGGGCCATGGCGGTGCTGCTCAAAGACGCGATCTCCCCGAACCTCGTGCAGACCCTCGGCGGCACCCCCGCGCTCGTGCACGGCGGGCCGTTCGCCAACATCGCGCACGGGGCGAACTCCGTGATCGCCACCCGGACCGCCCGCCGGCTCGGGGACCTCGTGATCACCGAGGCCGGCTTCGGCGCGGACCTGGGCGGGCAGAAGTTCATGGACATCACCGCCGTGGCCGGGGGGTTCCCGCCGGCCGCCGTCGTCGTGGTGGCCACCGTCCGCGCCCTCAAGCTCCAGGCCGGCCTGTCCCTGCGGGACGTGAAGGCCGGCGCCGCCGAGACCGCCGCCATCACCGGGCGGGACGCGGAGGCGGTGCGCGCCGAGCACCTGGACGCGCTGCGCACCGGCACCGCCAACCTCGCCCGGCACGTGGCGAACATGCAGGAGTACGGGGTGCCCGTCGTCGTCGGGGTGAACCGGTTCACCCAGGACGAGGACGCCGAGCTCGAGGTGCTGCGCGCGTGGGGCGCCGAGCACGGCGTGCCCGTGGCCGTGGCCGACGTGTGGGGCGGCGGCGGGGAGGGCTCCCTCGAGCTGGCCCGCCTGCTCGGCGAGCACCTGCCCGCCCCGGGCGAGCCCGCCGCCGAGGTCACCCGGCTGTGGGAGGAGGACATGGACGTCGAGGAGCGCATCCAGGCCGTTGTGCGCCGCGTCTACCGCGGGGCGCGCGCCGAGCTGACCCCCGCCGCGCGCCGTCAGCTCGCCCAGCTGCGGGACCGCGGCCTGGACCGGCTGCCCGTGTGCATGGCCAAGACGCAGTACTCGTTCTCCGACGACCCCGCGCTGCTCAACGCCCCCGAGGGCTTCACCGTGACCGTGCGCGAGCTCTCCGCCAAGACCGGCGCCGGCTTCGTCGTGGCGTTGACGGGGGCCGTCATGACAATGCCCGGCCTGCCCGCCTCGCCCGCCGCCGACCGCATGGACGTGGCCGATGACGGGACGGTGACCGGGCTGTTCTGAGCCGGCGCCGCCGGGGGCGCCGCACCCGGGCCGGCGGGGGAGGAGGCCCGCCGGACGCGGCCGGATCCGCCCGGGCGGGGCATTTCGACACGTCCCGTCCCGGTGCGACTTGGTGCGCCGCGACTTGTGGCCGACAATCGCTGGTGTGCCCAGGCTGACCCCGTCCTCCCCCGTCCGGTCCACCGAGGAGCGCCCGGATCGAGGAGGCGGTTCGCGCACCCGCCCCCTCGCCCACGCCGACCGCCCCGGCATCCGCGTGAGCCCCGGCCCCGGCCGCATCCCCGCCCTGGACGGGCTGCGCGGCGTGGCCGTGCTCGCGGTCCTCGTGTTCCACGCCTGGCCGGCCCTGCTGCCGGGCGGGTTCGTGGGCGTGGACATGTTCTTCGTGCTCTCCGGCTTCCTGATCACCACGGGCCTGGTCCGCGGGGTCGACGGCGGCCGTGGGCTGCGCCTCGGACCCTTCTGGATGCGCCGCGTGCGGCGCCTGGTGCCGTCCATGGTGGTGGCGCTGGTCTGCTGCACGGCGCTGGCGTGGCTCGCCGTCGCGGAGTTCCCGGCGGGCCTGGGCCGGCAGTGGCTCGGCGCGCTGACCTACACGAGCAACTGGGTGATGATCCTCAGCGGCTCCGACTACTTCGCGGCCGCCACGCCGCCGCTGTTCGAGCACCTGTGGTCGCTGGCCATCGAGGAGCAGTTCTACGTGCTCTGGCCCCTCGTGGTGGCCGGGCTGCTGACCCTGTTCTGGCCGCGCGAGCCCACTCAGCGGGGCGCCTTCCGCGCCGACCGGGCCCGGGTGCTCACGGTGCTCGCGCTCGCGGCGGCGTCCGCGGTCTGGATGGCCGTGGGCCTGCGGGGCGGGGCGCCGCACACGCGCCTGTACTTCGGCACGGACACCCACGCGTTCGGCCTGCTGCTGGGCGCCGCCGTCGCCCTGATGCTCGCCCACACCCGCCGCCCCGAGCACGGGGGCGCCGTGATGCGCAACCCCCCGGTGCGCAGCGCGATCGCGTGGGGGCTGTTCGCGGCGCTCCTGGCCGCGTTCGTGCTGGTGGACGGCCGCGAGGACGTCACCTACCTCGGCGTGCTCGCCGGGCTGTCCCTGGTGGTCACGTTGCTGCTCTTCCACGTGGTGCAGGGCAACCGGCAGGACTCCTTCTCCCGGGCCATGTCCGGCGACGTGCTGCGCTGGTGGGGCCGCCGCTCCTACGCCGCGTACCTCTGGCACTGGCCGCTGCTCGTGATCCTGCGGACCGCGCTCCCGGTGGACGCCCCCGCCTGGGTGGACCCGGTGGCCGCCGGCGGCGTGCTGCTGCTGACGGCCGGGATCGCGGACCTCTCCACCCGGTGGATGGAGGAGCCGATCGTGCAGCGCGGCTTCCGCGGGGCGTTCGCGCACTGGCGCGCGGGCCTGCGGACGGCGACGCGCGGGATCGGCGGCAAGGCCGCCGCGGGGGCCGCGGGGCTCGCCCTCGTGGCCCTGTCTCTTATACCCACCTGACGCTGCCGACGATC
>NZ_JANQCJ010000103.1:0-8545 GCF_024723355.1 Micrococcus sp. HG099
GGTGCGCGCGGCGGCCGAGTCGGTTGTTTATAGGGGGCGGGCTGGGGGGGGGCGCCGCCGCCGCCCCCGCCGTACCCGCTGGCCGGCCCCGCGCTGGAGGCCGTGCTCGAGGCCGCGGCCGCCCGTCTGGCCCCCGGCGGGCTGATCGTGCTCGAGCGGGCGGCCCGCGACGCCCCGCCCCGCCGCCCGGCCGGGCTCGAGGAGGTCGAGGTGCGCGCCTACGGGGAGACGGCCCTGTACCTCTGGCAGGACGAGCGCTGACCACAGCCCCCATCCGTGCGGGAGGCGGGAGCCTGCGGGCCCCCTTTCGTGCGGGAGAAAAGAGCCTCCCGTTTTCACGGCCGAGGGCGCCGCCCGTCGAGCGCGGGGGCCGCGGCGGCCAGGCGGCGCATCGCCTCGTCCACGGCGTCGGCCGACTTGCAGAACGCCAGGCGCAGCCACGAGTCCAGGGGGCCGGGCTCACCGGGGGAGCGGTCGGCGCGGCACAGGGCGCTGACGGGGATCCCGACGACGCCGGCCTCGCGCGCCCAGTCCACCACGGCGTCCTCGGCGCGTCGCACGCCCCACGGGGCCAGGTCCACGGTCACAAAATAGCCGGCCGCCGGCACCACGGGGTTCAGCCCCACCGCCCGCAGGCCCGCCACCAGCCGGTCCCGCCCGTCCCGGTACCGCTCCCGCTGCGCGGCCAGGTGGGCCCCGGCCCCGGGCAGGAAGCCAGCCACGGCCTGCTGGTACGCCGGCCCGGTCGAGAAGGTCAGGTACTGCTTGACCGCCCGGGCCGCGGCCACCAGCGGGGCGGGCCCGGTGAGCCAGCCGACCTTCCACCCGGTCACCGCGAACGCCTTCCCGGCCCCGGACGCGGCCAGGGCGATGTCCCGCGCCTCGGGGATCGCCCGCACCGGCACGTGCTCGCCGTCGTAGACGAGGTGCTCGTACACCTCGTCCGAGAGGATCAGCACCCCGCGCTCGCGGCACGCGCGCACCAGCTCCTCGAGCAGGGCGCGCGGGTAGACGGCGCCCGTGGGGTTGTGGGGCGTGTTGAGGATCAGCATCCGGGTGCGGTCCGTGAACGCGGCGACCACCCGTTCGGGGTCCGGGAGGAACTCGGGCGGGTCCACGGGCACGGTCACGTGCCGGGCGCCGGCCAGGGCGACGACGGCGGCGTGCGAGTCGTAGAAGGGCTCCACGGTGACCACCTCGTCGCCGGGGGAAACAAGGGCGAGGACGGCCGCGGCGATCGCCTCGGTGGCGCCCGCGGTGACCATCACCCGGGTCTCCGGGTCCTCCTCGACGCCCCACCACCGGCGCTGGTGCTCGGCGACGGCGGCCCGCAGGTCCGGGCGGCCCAGGCCGGGCGCGTACTGGTTGGGGCCGGCGAGCACGGCGTCCGCCGCGGCCCGGAGCAGCTCCGCAGGGCCGTCCGCGTCGGGGAAGCCCTGGCCGAGGTTCACGGCGTCGTGCTCAAGGGACAGCGCCGTCATACGCTCGAAGACGGTGGGCACGGGGGCGCCGTCGGCCAGGAGCCCAGCGGCGGCCGCCGTGCGGCGCCATGGACCGGCGGTGAAGGCAGGACCGGCGACGTCGGCCGGGGCGGGGGCCGGTCCGGTGCGGGGAGGGCGGGTGCGGTCGGGGGCGTCGGCGTCCATGCGCGCACTGTACCCGGGGACCGGACGCCCGGGGCCCGGTTGAGGTGTGGACCCGGGGGTGCGCCCGGGGCGGCCCGGGACTCGGACGCGGGCCGAGGCGCATCGCCCGGCGGGGGCGGGCCGGGCTAGGGTGAGCACCATGCGTCGTGCCGTCTGCCCTGGTTCGTTCGATCCCCTGCACAAGGGACACGTGGAGGTCATCGCGCGGGCCGCGAACCTCTTCGACGAGGTAGTGGTCGCGGTCTCCGTGAACCCCGCCAAGCGCTACCGCTTCTCCACGGAGGAGCGCATCGCCATGATCGAGACCACCCTGTCCTCGCTGGCCGGCGTGACGGTCTGCCCCATGGGCCCCGGGCTGCTCGCCGAGTTCTGCCGAGAGATCGGCGCGGACGCCATCGTCAAGGGCCTGCGCAACGGGACCGACCTGGAGTTCGAGGCGCCCATGGCCGCGATGAACCGCCACCTCACCGGGGTGGAGACGGTCTACCTGCCGGCGGACGCCCGCTACACCCACCTGTCCTCCTCGCTCATCAAGGAGGTCCACGGCCTCGGCGGCGACGTCGCCGAGCTCGTCCCCGCCGCGGTGCTGCGCGGCCTCGACGGCGAGCCCTGAGCCCGCCGCCGGCCCGCCCGGGCCGGACCCTCCGCACGTCCCATCCCGAACCGACCGCAGGAGAATCGACGCCCATGACCGTCCCGTCCCGACCCCGCACCCGCAAGGCCGTCATCCCCGCCGCCGGCCTGGGCACGCGCTTCCTGCCGGCCACGAAGGCGATGCCGAAGGAGATGCTCCCGGTGGTGGACCGCCCGGCGATCGAGTACGTGGTGGCGGAGGCCCGCCGCGCCGGGCTCCAGGACGTCCTGATGATCACGGGCCGCAACAAGCGCGCCCTGGAGGACCACTTCGACCGCCACCCGGCGCTCGAAGCCACCCTCGAGCGCAAGGGCGACGCGACGCGGCTGGCGCAGATCCGCGAGTCCGACCTGGTGGGGGACATCCACTACGTGCGCCAGGGCGAGGCCCTCGGCCTGGGCCACGCCGTGAACTGCGCCCGCCGCCACGTGGGCGACGAGCCGTTCGCGGTCCTGCTCGGCGACGACATCATCGGCGACGGCGAGGCCCTGCTCACGCGCATGATCGACGTGCAGCAGCGCCTGGGCGGCTCCGTCGTCGCGCTCATGGAGGTGCCCGAGGAGGCGGTCTCCGCGTACGGCGTGGCCGCAGTGGAGGCCGTGCCCGGGGAGGGCGAGGACGTCGTGCGCGTCACCGGCCTCGTGGAGAAGCCGGCCCGCGAGGACGCCCCCTCCACTCTGGCGGTCATCGGCCGGTACGTCCTGGCCCCGCAGGTCTTCGACGTGCTGGACCGCACTCCCCCCGGCCGGGGCGGGGAGATCCAGCTGACCGACGCCCTCCAGGCCCTGGCCGGCGACGACGGCGAGGGCGGCGGCGTGCATGCCGTCGTCTTCGACGGCCGCCGGTACGACACGGGGGACAAGCTGGGCTACCTGCAGGCCGTCGTCGAGTTCGGCACCCGGCACGAGGAGCTGGGCGGGGACCTGCGCGCCTGGCTCAAGGCGTTCGCGGCCGGGCTCTGAGCCCCGCGGGCGACCGGCGGCGACGCGCGGGCCGCGACCGGCTTTGGCCGTTGCGGACCCACCCGGTAGGATAGGTTGTCGGTCCATCGTGGCTGGACCCCGTCCAGGCCGCACCGCATCCCCGATCCGGGCGTGCGAGCGGACCGTGAAACCCCGCCGTCCCACCCGCCGAGAGGAGCGACCATGGACACCACACAGCGCCAGGACGCCGACTCGTCGTGGGTGATCCCCGTGCGCGATCTGACGCGCGGGGCCGGGGTCCAGCGTGAGCTGACGGCGCAGTGGCCCGCCCCCGCGGGCGTCACCACGCCGCTGCTGGGGATCCCCGAGGGGGACCCCGTGGAGCTGGACCTGCGTCTGGAGTCGGTGCACGAGGGAGTCCTCGTGACCGGCACCGCGGACGCGACCCTGAAGGGCGAGTGCAGCCGTTGCCTGCTCCCGCTGCACGAGGGGATCACCGTGGACCTGCAGGAGCTGTACCTCACCGGCGCGTCCGAGGACGAGGCCGGGGAGCAGCCGCTCGTGGTGCGCGAGACCGTGGACCTGGAACCCGTGTTCCGGGACGCCGTGGTCATCGCCCTCCCGTTCCAGCCGCTGTGCCGGCCGGACTGCGAGGGCCTGTGCGCCGACTGCGGCATCCGCCTCGAGGACGCGCCCGAGGGGCACGCCCACGAGCGCGTGGACCCGCGCTGGGCCGCCCTGGCCCACCTCGCGGGCACCTCAGAGACCTCCATCACCGAGACAGAAGAGAGATAGTCGTGGCAGTCCCGAAGCGGAAGATGTCCCGTGCCAACACCCGTGCCCGTCGGTCCCAGTGGAAGGCCACCGCGCCGACCCTGGTGAAGTCCGTCGAGAACGGTCGCGTCTCGTACCGCCTGCCCCACCAGGCCGAGCTGAAGACCGACGCCGCCGGCACCCCCCTGTTCTTCGAGTACAAGGGCCGCAAGGTCGCCGACGCCTGACATGGCGTCCTCGTCGGCTCGCCGTCGCGGGCCTGAGCCCGGTCGCGAGCCGGATGAGCTGTTCGAGCGTCTCGGCGTGCACGTCACCGCCGAGACGCTCGAGCGCGCTCTGACGCATCGCTCCTACGCCTACGAGCAGGGCGGGCTTCCCACCAACGAGCGCCTCGAGTTCCTCGGGGACTCGGTGCTGGGCTACGTGGTCACCGACCACATCTTCACCGTGCACCCGGACCTGGCCGAGGGCGACCTCGCGCGCCGCCGGGCCGCCGTCGTGTCCACGCGCGCCCTGGCCAAGGTGGCCCGCCGCATCGGCATCGGCCCGTTCGTGCGTCTGGGCACCGGCGAGGGGCGCACCGGCGGCGCTGACAAGGACTCGATCCTCGCCGACACCCTGGAGGCGCTGATCGGCGCCGTCTACGTGGACCACGGCCTCGTGGCCGCGTCCGCCCTCGTGCACCGCCACGTGGTCCCGCTCCTGGACGAGCCGGACCTCGTGCGCGAGAGCACGGACTGGAAGACGGTGGTGGCCGAGGCCGCCAACCGCCACGGCCTCGGCGCCGTCCGCTACGCGATCGAGGGCCAGGGCCCCGCCCACGACCCCCGCTACCGCGCCACCCTCGTGGTGGGCGAGCGCGAGTACGGCTCCGCCGTCGCCAGCTCGAAGAAGCAGGCCGAGCGGGACGCCGCCGCCGCCTCCTGGCCCGCCCTCGAGGCGGACCTGCCGGCCGCGGGGCGCTGAGCCCGTGCCGGAGCTGCCCGAGGCCGAGGTCGTCCGGCGCGGCCTGGCCCGCTGGGCCACGGACGCCGTCGCCGGCGCCCTGCAGGTCCACGACCCCCGCTCCCTGCGCCGCAGCCCCGGCGGTCCCGAGGCCCTGCGCGCCCGCCTGGAGGGCGCGCGCCTGGCCGAGCCGGCGCGCCGCGGCAAGTTCCTGTGGCTGCCGCTGGCGGACGCGAATGAGGCCGTCGTGGTGCACCTGGGCATGAGCGGGCAGATCCTCGTGGACGAGCCCGGCGCCCCGGACCAGCGCCACCTGCGCCTGCGCCTGCCGGTGACCGCCGCGGACGGCGCGGCGCGCGAGCTGCGCTTCGTGGACCAGCGGATCTTCGGCGGTTGGTGGCTGGACGCGCTGCACCCCGACTTCGCCGCCGGCGGCGAGCCGATCCCGGCCACGGCCGCCCACATCGCCCTGGACCCGCTGCACCCGCTGTTCGACGCGGACGCCGTCCACGCCCGGCTCGCGCGCCGGCGCAGCACCCTGAAGCGCGCGCTGCTGGACCAGTCGCTCGTCTCCGGCATCGGCAACATCTACGCGGACGAGGCCCTGTGGGGCGCGCGCCTGCACCCGGAGCGGCCCACGGAGCGGATGCGCCGCGCGGACACGCGGCGCCTCATGGCGGCGGTGCAGGACGTGATGCGACGCGCGCTGGCCGTGGGCGGCACGAGCTTCGACGCGCTGTACGTCAACGTGGACGGGCGCTCGGGCTACTTCGCCCGTTCCCTGGACGCCTACGGCCGCACGGGCCGCCCGTGCCGGCGGTGCGCCGAGGAGGCGGTCGAGTCCCTCATCGTCCGGGAGCCGTTCATGAACCGGGCCTCGCACCGGTGCCCGCGCTGCCAGCCGACGCCCCGCCGTCGTCGCACGGCGACGCCCGCCGACGGCCCCGCCCGTCCGTAGACTGGACCGACCCCACCCTCGTGAGCAGGAGACCCGAGTGAGCCAGCCCCCGGCCGCGTCCTGGACGCCCGAGCCCCTGCCGCGCCCGGCGCGGTCGCCAGAGCCCCCGCGCCCCGCCCGCCGCCGTCGGTGGCCGTGGGTGCTCGGCGTGCTCGCCGCGGTGCTCGTGGTGCTGCTGGCCCTGGGTGCCTGGTACGCCGTCTCCCTGGCCCGCACCTTCGACGATAACCGGCAGACCGTGGACGCCGGCGCTCTCGAGCAGGCCGGCGGGGGAGAGCCGGTCAACATCCTCGTGCTGGGCTCCGACTCGCGGGAGGGCGAGGGCGAGGAGGACATCGGCCAGCGCTCGGACACCATGATGCTCGTGCACCTGCCCGCGGACCGGAGCCAGGTGTTCGTCATGTCCGTGCTGCGCGACTCGTGGGTGGAGATCCCCGGCCACGGCGAGCGGAAGGTCAACGCGGCCTTCGACCTGGGCGGGTACCCGCTGGCCGTGGACACCGTGGAGCTGCTGCTGGGCGTGCCGGTCCACCACGTGGTGGAGGTCGACTTCCAGGGCTTCCGCGGGGTGACGAACGCCCTCGGCGGCGTGGAGGTCTGCAACCCCGTGGCCTTCTCCTCCGGCCAGGCCAACCCCTCGTACTACCCGCGCGGGCCGATCCTGCTGCAGGACACCGCCGCCCTGCGGTACGTGCGGGAACGCCACGCATTCGAGGACGGCGACGTCTCCCGCGTGCAGAACCAGCAGCGGTACCTGGCCGGGGCCATGGAGCGCTTCCTCAGCCCCCAGATCCTGGGCAATCCTGCCCGCACCACCGAGGTCGTGGCCACCTTCTCCGACCACCTGGGCGTGGATCCGGGCCTGACCTCCGGCGTGGTCGCCTCCCTGGCCTGGCAGCTGCGCGGCGTGCGCGGCGGCGACGTGGAGATGTTCACCGTGCCCCGCGCCGGCTTCGGATACAGCCCGGACGGCGACTCCATCGTGGAGCTCGACGAGGCCAAGCTCGCGGACCTGCGCGCCGCCCTGAAGGACGACGACGTCCAGCGCTACGTGGCCGAGCACGAGTCCGAGGACGCCGAGGAGCCCGAGGCATCCGCCGCCCAGGCGGCCGGCGCCGTCCCCGCCCCCGTGCTGGCCCTGCTCGCGCAGCCGGCCCCCACGCCCGCCGTCGGGGAGGACCCCTGTGCCGACTGAGCCCCGCCGCCCCCGCGTGCTCCTGATCACCCACTCCTACCGACCCGAGCGCACCCCGCCCGCCCGCCGGTGGGGGGCCGTGGTGGCCGCGCTGCGCGCCGGGGGCTGGGACGTCGACGTCGTCGCCCCCGGGGGACTGCGCGCCGTCGCCGGGGACGACGGCGAGCGGATCCTGCGGACCCCCCGCCTGCCCGCGGGGCGCTCCGGGCGCAACGGACGCTTCCTCGAGGCCGCGGTCCACGCGGTCCTGGCCGTGCCGCGCGGGCTGGCAGCACGTCGCCCGGACGTGGTGGTGGCCACCGTGCCGGCGCTGCCCGTGGTGGTGCCCGGCGTCGTGCTCTCCCGCCTGCACCGCCGCCCCCTCGTCCTGGAGATGCGGGACGCGTGGCCAGACCTCGCCCACGAGGCGGGGGTGCGCCAGGGCGTGCTCGGCGCGGCCATGGAGCGGATCGTGACGGGCGGCCAGCGGGCCGCACGGCTGGTGGTCACCGTGACGGACGGCTTCGCCGAGACCCTGCGCGGGCGCGGCATCCGGGTGGTGCGCACCCTGGGCAACGGCGTGGACCTCGTCCGGCTGGCCGTCGCCCCGCCGAGGGCGCGCGACGCCGGCGAGCTGCACGTGCTCTACCTGGGGAACATGGGGGAGAGCCAGGGGCTGGAGCGGGTCGTGGACGCGGCCGCCGCCCTGCGGCGCGACCGCCCCGGGGTGCGCGTGCGCCTCGTGGGCGAGGGCACGCGCCGTGCGGCCCTCGAGGCGCGCAACGCCGAGCTCGGCCACCCGGCGGAGATCCTCGGCCCCGTGCACGGGGAGGACGTGGCGCGGCAGTACGCGTGGGCGGACACGCTCGTGGTGGCCCTGCGCCCGGACTGGCCGAGCTTCCGGCACACCGTGCCGTCCAAGACCTACGAGGTCCTCGCGGTGGGCCGGCACGTCACCGGCATGGTCCAGGGCGAGGCCGCCCGCACCCTCGAGGAGGCCGGCGGCGCCGACGTCGTGGGTCCGGAGGCCGAGGACCTCACGGCGCACCTGACGGCGCTCGCGGACGATCCGGCGCGCACCGCGGTGGGCGAGGGCGGCCGCGACTGGGTGCGCCGCCACGCCGACCTGCCCGCCGTGGCCCGCCGCTACGAGCTCCTCCTGCGCCGCGTCGCCGGACGCTGAGGACCGACCGGCCCGGTTGCTAAGGTGGACGCGCCGCCCGCGTGCCCGGGCGGCGTCACCACCACCGCGAGACCGAGGGACGGGTCGAGATGTCAGCAGGGAAGTCCATCCGGCGGATCGCGCGCTCCGGCGCGCGGGCCCTGCCCCCCGAGCAGCGCCGCCGCGTGCGCCGTGCCGGCGGCGCCGTGCTGCGCCGCCTGCCCCCGGACGTGGCCCAGGAGATCCGCGGCGTCTTCGGCGTCCGCTGGGGCGCCCAGAGCCGAGCCGACCGTCGCCCCGCCGACCCCCTCGGCCTCACGGGCGGGTCC
>NZ_JANQCJ010000104.1:0-8489 GCF_024723355.1 Micrococcus sp. HG099
GAACTCGCCGGCGCGGGCCTGCGGCGAACTGAGGACACCGCCGACTGGCGCGGGGACCGGCTCACCGGCCGCCGCGTGGACCGGCTGGGCGCACTCGTGCTGGCGGAGACGCCGGCACCCGTCGCCCCCGACGCCGCCGCGCAGGCCGTGCGCGACGCGCTCGCCGCCGACGGCCTCGCCCGGTTCGACCCGAGCGGCCGGGCCGAACACCTGCGCCGCCGGGTGCACCTGCTCCACCGCGTCCTCGGCGCCCCGTGGCCGGACCTCTTGGACACGGCGCTGCCCGGCCTGGACGCGCTGGTCGACGGGCTCGCCGCCGACCTGGCCGCGGGACGGCCCCTCGCGCGCCTGGACGCCGAGGCGTTGCTGCGCGGCGCCCTGCCCTGGCCGGAGGCGGGCCGGCTGGACGAGCTCGCCCCCGAGCGCCTGCCCGTGCCGAGCGGGCGCGGCGTCGTCGTGGACTATCCGGCCGTCCACGATGACACCCCGCCCGTGGTCGCCGCCAAGCTGCAGGAGTTCTTCGGGGCGCGTGTGACCCCCGCTGTGGCGGACGGTCGTGAGCCGGTGGTCCTGCACCTGCTCTCCCCGGCAGGTCGCCCGCTGGCCGTGACCGCCGACCTGCCGTCCTTCTGGGCCGGCCCCTACGGGCAGGTCCGTGCCGAGAACCGTGGGCGGTACCCCAAGCACCCGTGGCCCGAGGATCCCGCCGCCGCGGAGCCGACCGCCCGGACGAACCGCCGCGTCCGCTGAGAAAAGGGGCCCGCGAAGGGTGCGGGAATCGCTCCGATGCGTGATGATGGCCGTCACATCCGACTCGCATCGAATGAGGTTCCACTTGTGAGACACGACACGCGGGCACGTCAACGACGCCGGGCCACGCTGGCCGGCGCCGTCGCTGCGGGCGCCCTCATCCTGGCTGGGTGTGCCCCGGCCGAGCAGACGCCCACCCTGACCTGGTACACCAACCCCGATGACGGCGGGCAGGCGAAGATCGCCGCCCAGTGCACCGACGCCGCGAACGGCCGGTACCGAATCGAGACGTCCATGCTCCCGACGGACGCCGCCTCCCAGCGCGAGCAGCTGACCCGCCGCCTCGCCGCGGGCGACACGTCGATGGACATCATGTCCCTCGACCCGCCGTTCGTCCCCGAGCTCGCCGAGCCCGGCTTCCTGGCCCCCGTGCCGGAGGAGATGCAGGCCTACGCGAAGGACAACGCCCTCGAGGGCGCCCTCGCGGCCGCCAGCTGGAAGGACGAGCTCGTCACGGTCCCGTTCTGGGCCAACACGCAGCTGCTCTGGTACCGCAAGTCGGTCGCCGAGGCCGCGGGGCTGGACATGTCCCAGCCCGTCACGTGGGACCAGCTGATCGAGGTCGCCCGCAGCCAGGACAAGGACCTGGGCGTCCAAGGCGCCCGTGCCGAGTCCATGACCGTGTGGCTCAACGCGCTCATCGAGGGCGGCGGGGAGCAGATCATCCCCAACGCCGAGGCGTCCACGGACGAGGTCACCACGAACCTCGACTCCGAGGCCGGCCGCACGGCCGCGCGGATCATCTCCACGATCGGCAAGGAGGGCCTCGGAAGCGCCGGCCTGCCGACCCAGGACGAGAACGCCTCCATGCTGCTCTTCCAGGGCAAGAACGGCTCGTTCATGGTCAACTGGCCGTTCGTCTGGCCGGCCACCCTCGGCTCCGTGGAGGAGGGTTCGCTGCCGAAGGACCTGCCCGAGGACATCGGCTGGGCCGTCTACCCCCGCACCGTCGAGGACAAGGACGCCGCGCCGCCCGTGGGCGGCATCAACCTGGGCGTGGGCGCGAAGTCCGAGCACCAGGACCTCGCGTGGGACGCGATCTCCTGCATCACCACCACCGAGCATCAGAGCCAGTACTTCGTGGAGAACGGCAACCCGCCCGCCGACCCGGCGGCCTACGACGCCCCCGAGGTCGCCGAGAAGTTCCCCATGGCGGACACCATCCGGGAGTCCCTCGAGCTCGGCGCCCCGCGGCCGCAGACCCCGTACTACAACGAGGTCTCCACCGCGATCCAGCAGCGCTACGCGCCGCCGTCGGGCGTCTCCGAGTCCACCCCCGCCGAGACCGACGACTTCATCCAGGAAGTCCTGAGAGGGGAGCGTCTGCTGTGAGCCACGTCGACACCGCACCCGCCGCATCCACCCCGCGCGCCGCCGAGGGTCGCCGCCCCCGCCGGGCGAAGTCCCAGCGCGCGAAATCCGAGGCGCGTCTCGGCTGGCTCCTGGCCGGCCCCGCGTTCTTCGTGATGCTGTTCGTGGTCCTGTACCCGATCCTGCAGGCCCTCTACGACTCGCTGTTCAAGTACCGGCTCACCGCCCCGGGCGACCGCGAATTCGTGGGCCTGGGCAACTACGGCGTGATCCTCTCGGACCCCGTGTTCTGGAAGGACCTCGGGGTGACCCTGCTGATCACCGTGGTGACCGTGGTGGTCGAGCTCATCCTCGGCTTCCTGCTGGCCCTGGCCATGCACCACGCCATCAAGCACACCCGTGGTCTGATCCGCACCATGATCCTGGTGCCCTACGGCATCATCACCGTGGTCTCCGCGTTCGCGTGGTTCTACATGTTCTCCATCGAGTCCGGCTACATCAACGCCTGGTTCGACTGGGTGCCGGGGATCAGCGCGGACCTGAACTGGTTCGCGCAGGGCTCCACGTCCCTGTTCGTGATCATGCTCTCGGAGATCTGGAAGACCACGCCGTTCATCTCCCTGCTCCTGCTGGCCGGTCTGGCCCAGGTGCCGGGTGACCTCACGGAGGCCGCCGCCGTCGACGGCGCCTCGTGGTGGCAGCGGATGAAGCTGGTCATCCTGCCGAACATGAAGGCCTCGATCATGGTGGCCGTCCTGTTCCGCGCGATGGACGCGTTCCGCATCTTCGACTCCATCTACATCATGACCAACGGCGCCTACGGCACCGAGGTCCTCTCGCTGCTGGCCTACCGCACGTCCATCGGCCGGCTCGAGATCGGCATGGGTTCGGCGGTCTCCGTGATCCTGTTCCTGTGCGTGGCCCTCATGGCGGTCATCGCCGTCAAGGGCTTCAAGGTGGACCTGGCCGACCGAGGAGGTTCCAAGTGAGCACCGCCGCATCCGCTCCCGCCCCCGAGGGCCGCGCCCCCGAAGGCCGCGGACCCGAGGGCCGCGCGCCCCACCGTCGCGGCACCGGGAAGGCCACCGCACTGTGGTGGATCCTCACCGTCGTGATCGGCGTCTGGTGCCTCTTCCCGCTGTTCTCGATCTTCGCGACCAGCTTCAAGACGCCCGCCGACCTCGCCAACGGCAAGTTGCTGCCCACCCAGTGGTCCACCGTGAACTACGAGGAGATCTTCGTGGGCGGCTCACGCGAGCTATTCCTCACGGCGCTGCGCAACTCGATCGGCATCACCGTGATCGCCACGATCATCGCCGTCATCCTGGCCACACTGTGCGCCTACGCGATCGCCCGCCTGGACTTCCCGGGCAAGCGGCTCGTGCTCACGGTGTCCCTGATGGTCTCGATGTTCCCCGTCATCTCCCTGGTGACGCCGCTGTTCAACATGTGGCGCACCCTCGGGCTGTACGACACGTGGATCGGCCTGATCATCCCCTACCTGTCCCTGACCCTGCCGATCTCCATCTGGACCCTGGCCGCGTTCTTCCGCCAGATCCCGTGGGAGCTCGACCAGGCCGCGCAGGTGGACGGGGCCACGCCCCTGGAGGCGTTCCGCAAGGTGATCGTCCCGCTGGCCGCCCCTGGCGTCTTCACGACGGCGATCATCGCCTTCTTCATCGCCTGGAACGACTTCGTGTTCGGCATCTCGCTGACCTCCACCGAGACGGCGCGCACCGTGCCGGCGGCGCTGGCGTTCTTCACGGGCGCCTCGCAGTTCGAGTCGCCCACCGGCGCGATCTCGGCGGCGGCCATCATCGTCACCATCCCGATCGTGGTCCTGGTGCTGCTGTTCCAGCGCCAGATCGTGGCCGGCCTGACCAACGGCGCGGTCAAGGGCTGAGGCCCCCGCACGAGACCTCCTGAAAGGACCCCCACCGATGGCCTCCATCACCCTGAACCACATCGACAAGACCTACGACGACGGCTTCCACGCCATCAAGGACGTCAACCTCGAGATCGAGGACGGCGAGTTCGTCATCCTCGTGGGCCCCTCCGGCTCCGGCAAGTCCACGCTGCTGCGCATGATCGTGGGCCTCGAGGACATTTCCGACGGCGAGATGCTGATCGACGGGCGGCGCGTCAACGAGGCGGCGCCCAAGGACCGCAACCTCGCCATGGTGTTCCAGAACTACGCGCTGTACCCGCACCTGACGGTGTACGAGAACATCGCGTTCCCGCTGCGCCTGATCAAGGACGGCAAGCCTTCGGACGAGGAGATCGACCGCAAGGTGCGCGACGCCGCCCGGGTGCTCGAGCTGAACGACCACCTCGAGCGCAAGCCCGGCAACCTCTCCGGCGGCCAGCGCCAGCGCGTGGCCATGGGACGCGCGATCGTCCGCGAGGCCGACGCATTCCTGTTCGACGAGCCGCTGTCCAACCTGGACGCCAAGCTGCGCGGCCAGATGCGCGCCGAGATCTCGCAGCTGCAGCGCCGCCTGGGCACCACGTCCGTGTACGTGACCCACGACCAGACCGAGGCCATGACCCTCGGCGACCGCGTGGCCGTGCTCAAGAAGGGCGAGCTGCAGCAGGTGGCCAGCCCCCGCGAGCTCTACGAGCAGCCGCTGAACCTCTTCGTGGCCGGCTTCATCGGCTCCCCGTCGATGAACTTCCTGCCAGCCTCCCTCAAGGAGAAGGACGGCGGCCACGTGCTGTCCTCGCCGATCGGCGAGATCCCCGTGCCCGCCGAGAAGGCGCGTGCCGCCGAGGGCCGCGACGTCGTGTTCCTTGGGCTGCGCCCCGAGTTCTTCGAGGACGCGGACCTCGTGGAGGACCACCGCCTGGGCCAGGGGTCCACGTTCGAGGCGACCCTGACGCACCTGGAGTGGCTCGGCCACGAGCAGTACGGCTACATCGAGTTCGAGCCGGACCCGGAGGTGGCCGAGATGCTCTCCTCCCTGGCGAAGGACCTGGACGCGGACGAGCTGCGGCCCGTCGTCGTCGCCACCCTCTCGGGGGAGTCCCGGGCCCGCCCGGGCACGCCGACCCGCCTGTGGGTGGACACCACGCGCGTGCACCTGTTCGACCCGAAGACCGGTGAGAACCTCACCCGCGACCCGGAGGCCGGCGCCGAGCTGACCCGCCGGGCCGCCGAGGAGCGCCGTCGTCAGATCGAGGTGGCCGCCGAGCGCGACGCCGCCGCCGACCGCGAGGCCGCCGACACCCGCCGCTGAGCCGGCGACGCGGACGCCGGGGGCGGGTCAGTACCCGCCCTCGGCGTCCACCAGGCCCTCCAGGTCCGTCCCGGCCGCGCGGGCCCGCAGGTTCCGCTCAACGCGCGCGTGAAGCAGCGGGACGCACATCTCCGGGGTGTCCGCCGTGTGCGGCGTGATGAGGGCGCGCTCCTCGGTCCAGAGCGGGTGGCCGTCCGGGAGCGGCTCGGGGTCGGTGACGTCCGTGCCGTAGCCGTGCAGCCGGCCCGCCGCGAGCGCCCGGACGACGGCGTCCGTGTCCACCAGCGTCCCGCGGGCGATGTTCACGAGCACGGCGTCCTCGTCCAGGAGGGCGAGGCGGTCGGCGTCGAACAGGCCGCGGGTCTCGTCCGTGGCGGCCGCGGCGATCATCACGACCTGCGCACCGGGCAGGACCTCGTCGAGGCGGTCGGTCGTGACGGTGCGGTCCGCGCCGGGGACCTCGCCCGCGCGTCGGCGGACCGCGGTGACGTGCACGTCCCAGGTCTTCAGCAGGCGGATGTACTCCTGGGCGATCCCGCCGCCACCCACGACCACGACGTTCAGGCCGTTCAGGGTGCGGCCGGAGGAGGGGCCCCACGTGGTGGCGCGGACGCGCGCGGGCAGGTCCCGCAGCAGGGCCAGGGTGAGCAGCAGCGCGTGTTCGGCCACCGGCGGCGCGTAGGTGCCCTTGGCGGACGTCCACACGATGTCCGGGTGGCTGCGCACAAGGGGGACGAACGGCTCGATCCCGGCGAACGGGAGCTGCACCCAGCTCACATGGGGGTGGGCGGCCAGGGCCGCGGCGAGCGCGTCGACCGGGATCGGGCGGACCATCAGCAGGGCAGTGGCGGAGGCGTCGCCCTGGGTCACGGCGGCGCCGCCGACGTCGGCCACGGCCTGCTCGGCCAGCTGACGGGCGTGGGCGTAGGGGGTGCCGGCGAGGTCCTCGGCTGCGGGGAGGACGAGCAGGCGCTCGGAGGCGTCGTCGGGTCGGGTGCGGGGGAGAGCGGAAGAGGTGGGCATGGTGCCCACCGTCCCACATCCTCCGCACCCGGTTCAGCCGGTGACGGCGTCCCGGTGCGCGGCGGAGAGCCGCAGGTAGGTGGCCGCGTTCTTCTTCAGGCCCTCCCGCTCCTCGTCCGTGAGGGGGCGGCGGACCTTCGCTGGCACGCCCGCCACGAGCGAGCCGGCCGGGACCTGCGTCCCCTCGAGCACCAGGGCGCCGGCGGCCACGAGGGAGCCGGCGCCGATCACGGCCCCGTTCATGACGGTCGCGGACATGCCGATCAGGCAGTCGTCCTCCACGGTGGCGCCGTGCACCACGGCGGAGTGGCCCACGGAGACGCCGGCACCCAGGGTGCACGGGAAGCCCTTGTCCGCGTGGAGCACCACGTTGTCCTGGAGGTTGGTGCGCTCGCCCACGCGGATGGGCGCGGAGTCGCCGCGGACGGAGACCCCGTAGAACGCGGAGGAGCGCTCGGCCATCTCGACGTCGCCGGTGATCGCGGCGGTCGGGGCGAGGAAGGCGGACTCGTGGATGCGCGGGCCGGCGCCCGCGACGGTGATGATGTGGGCCATGGGCCCAGCCTAGGCCGCGGGGACGCGCGCGGTCAGGGCGCGGCGGGGCGCCGTCGTCGGCTCAGCTGAACACCACGGTCCGGCGCCCGTCGGCGAGCACGCGGTGCTGGGCGTGCCAGCGGACGGCCTGCACCAGGGTGGAGCCCTCGACGTCGCGGCCGCGGGCCACGAAGTCGGCCGCGGTCTGCGCGTGGGTCACCGGCTGCACGGACTGCGCGATGATCGGGCCCTCGTCCAGGTCGGCGGTCACGTAGTGGGCGGTGGCGCCGATCAGCTTCACGCCGCGCTCGTGGGCCTGGTGGTAGGGGCGGGCGCCCTTGAACGAGGGCAGGAACGAGTGGTGGATGTTGATGGCCATCCCGGCCAGGTCCCGGCACAGCTCGTCCGAGAGGATCTGCATGTAGCGGGCCAGGACCACGAGCTCGATGTCGTACTCCGCGATCAGGCCCCGCAGCCGGTCCTCGGCGGCGGCCTTGGAGTCCCGGCTCTCCGGGTCCGCGGAGACGGGCACGTGGATGAACGGGACGCCGTAGAAGGAGGCCAGCGACTGCAGCTCGAGGTGGTTGGAGACCACCACGGGGATCTCGACGGGCAGGGTCCCGGCGCGCTGCTGGAAGAGCAGGTCGTTGAGGGTGTGCCCGTCCTTGGAGCACATCACGAGGGTGCGCATGCGGTGCCCGGCGTCCCAGAGGCCCATCCGCATGCCGAACTCCTCGCGCACGGGCTCGAGGGCCGCGGCGACCTCCTCGCGGCGGGCGGGCGTGACGAACTCGACGCGCATGAAGAAGTCCCCGGACTCGGGGGAGTCGTACTGCTGGGACTCCGTGATGTCCGCGCCGACCTGCAGGAGGGCGCCGGAGACGGCGTGCACGATGCCCATCCGGTTGGTGCAGGCGAGCGTGAGCACGTGGGCGTGCTCGGCGCCGGAGGCGGGGGTCGGGCTGGGGGAGAGGGTCGCCGTGTCCATGGCGTCGATCGTAGGGGGTCGGACCCGCGCAGATCCGCAGGATGACGGGCCTGATCCATGGTCGTGGCGCCGGGGCGTGTGGCATCCTCGTCTCCACGTCCCCCCGCCCGTCGTGCGGCGGCGCGGGAGGGCGAGACGAGGCGCCCGGGAAGGCCGGTCGCCCCAGACGACCGAGGAGCACCCCATGGGAGAGTCCACCCTCTACTGGATCATCGGCGCGATCATCGTGGTCCTGCTGATCCTGATCATCCTCTCGGTGGTGGCCTCGCGTCGCCGTCGGGCCGCGGAGGCCGAGGCGGCGGAGGCGCAGCTGGAGCGCCGCCGCGTGACACCGACCGCCGCGGGCGTGGGGGCCTCGCACGAGGACGCACTCGAGGAGACCCACGACGCCGACGACCGCCCCCACACCGTCGCGTCCACGGGCGACGACGACACCGCCCCGGCCGGCGCGGCTGCCGGCACGACCCGGCTCTCCCAGCTCGACGACGTCGCCCCGGTCGCCGCTGCGGCCGCCGACGCGGACGCCGAGTCCCTGCCCGCCGACGGCGTGGCCGCCGGCGCCGGCGTGACGGTGGACCAGCAGGACG
>NZ_JANQCJ010000105.1:0-8441 GCF_024723355.1 Micrococcus sp. HG099
GGGCGCGACCATGCCGAGGGCGTCGGCGCGCGCGGCCACGTTCTGCGGGGCCTCGAGGTAGCCGACCTGCTCGGCGAGGCGCTCGTTGACCTCGGTGACGGCCTGCTGCTCCTGGCGCAGGTCCAGGAGGGCGTACTGCCGGTTGGACATGGTGATGTTCATGACGAGGACGGCGGCCAGGGCGGCCAGCAGCACGACGACGCACAGCACGGTCATCCCGGAGCGCGAGTGCGGCAGCGGGGCGGGCACCACGGAGAGCGGGGTGCGCTCCTGCGGGGCGGGGCGCGCGGGGGCGCCCGCGTGGCGCAGGGGCTCCGCGATCCGTGCGTGTGCGGCCATGCTCATCTCCTCGTGCAACGTCATGCCGGGGTCCTCGACGTCCTGATCTTCTCAACCGCACGCACTTTCGCGGAGGAGGCGCGGCGGTTCTCGAGGATTTCCTCCTCGGTCGGCTTCTCCGTGCCGCGGGTGAGCGTGCGCACCACCGGCTCGTGCTCCTCCAGCACCACCGGGAACCCGGGAGGGGCGGTGGAGGCGGCCCAGGCGCTCAGGTGGCGCTTGGCGATGCGGTCCTCGAGCGAGTGGTAGCTCATCACCACGAGCCGTCCGCCCACGTGGAGGGCGTCCAGGATGGCCGGCACGGCGGCGTCGAGGATGTCCAGCTCCTCGTTCACGGCGATGCGCAGCGCCTGGAAGGTGCGCTTGGCGGGGTGGCCGCCCGTGGCGCCGGCGGCGACCGGGACGGCGGTGCGGATGACCTCGACGAGCCGCCCGGTGGTCTCGATGGGCGCCTCGGCGCGGGCGCGCACGATCGCGCGGGCGATGGGCCCGGCGAAGCGCTCCTCGCCGTCGCGGCGGATGATGCGCCGCAGCTCGTGCTCGTCGAGCTCGGCCACGAGGGTCGCGGCGGAGCGCTCGGCGGTGTCGTCCATGCGCATGTCCAGCGGCGCGTCGTAGGAGTAGGCGAATCCGCGCTCCCGGTCGTCCAGCTGGTAGGAGGAGACGCCCAGGTCGTACAGGGCGGCGTCCACCTTCTCGACGCCGGCCGCGGCCATCGCCTCGGGCACCAGGTCGTAGGTGCCGTGGAAGGGGACGAGGCGCTCGGCCAGCGGGCCGAGGCGCTCGGCGGCGAGGGCCTGGGCGTGGGCGTCGCGGTCGATGCCGATGACGGTGAGCTCCGGGAAGCGGGTGAGCATGGCCTCGGTGTGGCCGCCCATCCCCAGGGTGCCGTCGACGGCGACGGGCGCGCGGCCGGCGTCGAGGGCGGCCTGGACGGCGGGGGCGAGCAGGTCGACCACGCGGTCCCGCATGACGGGGACGTGGCGGTCCTCGGGGCGGAGCTGGTCTGCGTCCACGATCGGCCTCCTGCTCGCGTCTGATTCGCGGCCGACCCCGGGCGGGATCCCCATCCGTCCGCCGTCGCGCCTGGCCCAGGGGAAGGCGGGTCAGGTGCGTCGGCGTCGGCTGGAGGTCTCGTACGGGGTCGGTGCGCTGGTGGTCAGAAGACGCCCGGCAGGACGTCCTCGTCGGTCTCGGAGAAGGCGGCCTCCTGCTCGGCGAGGTAGGCGTTCCAGGACTCGGAGTCCCAGATCTCCACCCGGGTCCCCGCGCCGATCACGGTCACGTCCCGGTCCAGCCCCGCGTACTGCCGCAGCGGCGCCGGCACGGTCACTCGACCCTGCTTGTCCGGCACTTCGTCCGACGCCCCCGAGAGGAAGACGCGGATGTAGTCCCGGGCCTGGCGGGAGGACAGTGGAGCCGACCTCATCTGCTCGTGGACCCGCTCGAACTCACGAGCGCTGAACACGTACACGCAGCGCTCCTGACCTCGGGTCAGGACCAGCCCCTCCGCCAGCTCCTCACGAAACTTCGCGGGGAGGATCAGCCTGGACTTCTCGTCGAGCCGGGGGGTGTACGTGCCCAAGAACACGGCACACCCCCTGACTCGTCGAGTGGTCCCTCCCGACCAAGGTCGGGACCCATGCTCTCTCCTGCCCTCCACATTACCCCACTTCCCTCCACCATCAACCCCGTTTGGCCTTCGTATGTCCCCGCGCCTCGCGCGGCGCGCGGGGACGACCCCGCGCAGACCGCAGGATCCTGCGGCTGAGCGGGGTCGGGGAACCGGGTGGGGCGAAGTGGAGGGGCGGGGGCGAAGTGCAGGGGTGGGGCGCGGCCCTGGGTGCCGAAGGGGGTTCCGGCACGGCGAAGGCCCCGATCCGCAGCGGATCGGGGCCTTCGGTGGAGGAAGGTGGAAGGGGTCAGTCGCCCTGCTCGCGCCGGGCGTCCCAGCGGCGCTCGAGGCGGCCCATGAAGTCCCCTCCCGGTCGCCCGCCCTCGGGGCGGCCGCCACCGGGCCGTCCCCCGCGGCCGGGGCCCGGACGCTCCGCGCCGGCGGTGTGGCCGCCGCGGGGCCGAGTGGTCACGAGGAAGATGCCCGCGCCCACCACGAGCGCGCCGAGCACGCCCACCGGGACCAGCTGGTTCGCGACGCCCAGGACGATCACGAGCAGCCCGACGACGGCGAGCACCGCGCCGAGCACGACGCGCTTGACCGGCACGGGGTCGCGGCGCGTGTCCGCCATCTGGGTGGCCAGGCGGGGGTCCTCGGCGCGCAGCTGGTGCTCCAGCTGGTCCAGCATCCGCTGCTCATGCTCAGAGAGGGGCACGGCGACTCCTTCGAACTCGGCCTCCGACGCCTCCGGGACCGGGAGGGGACGCCCACGCGTCCGATCTGTCCTCCAGGATACGGCGTCCGGACCCCCTCCAACCAGACGGCGTCCTCCCCTGTCAGCGGACACGGCCGGGCTCACGGACCGGGGACGTCGCGCCGGGTGTCGGGCCGTCCGGCAGCTCGGCGCAGCAGCGAGGCGGGCCGGACCGCCGCCGTCGGGAAGCGGCGCGCCACGGCGTCCGCCGCGGCCTCGGCGCCGGCCCAGTCACCGGCCCCGCCCTCGGCGGCGTCGTCGTCGCCGAACCCGGGGCCGCCGAAGAGCGCCTCCTGCTCGGGCGCCGGCTCGTCGGCGTCCGTCAGGCGCTCGGCGCGCACGCCCACGAGCCGGACCGGATGGGGGCGCTGCGCGTGCAGCTCGGCGACGAGCCGGCGGGCGGGCCCGAGCAGTCCGTGCGCCGTGGTGGTGGGGCGGGCCAGGCGGGCGGTCCGGCTGCGCACGCGCCCGTCGGGGTCCTTGAGCCGCACGGTCACGGCGCCCGCCGCGACCTCCTCGGCGCGCAGCCGGGCGGCCACGCGGTGGCACAGGCGCAGCACCTCCAGGTCGACCCCGGCCACGTCCAGGGGGTCGACGTCGAAGGTGTGGTCGGCGCCGATGCTGCGCGCGGCGGGGCGGGGGGCGACGGGCCGCGGATCGATCCCCCGCGAGAGCTGCGCCCACGAGCGCCCCGCGGCCCCGAACGCGCGCTCGAGCTGCTCCGGGTCCGCGGCGGCCAGGTCCCCGATGGTGGCCATGCCCCGGCGCCGCAGGGCCTCGGCCGCCTTGGGGCCCACGCCCCAGAGCCGGCCCACGGGCAGCGGGTGGAGGAACGCGAGGGTGCGCTCCGGGGGCACCACGAGCAGCCCGTCCGGCTTCGCGGCGGTGGAGGCCATCTTCGCCACGAACTTCACGCCCGCCGCCCCCACCGTGCAGGGCAGGCCCAGCTCCTCGCGGACCCGCCGGCGGATCAGGCCCCCGATCCGCGCGGGCGGGCCGAGGCGGCGCCGGGCCCCGGCGACGTCGAGGAACGCCTCGTCCACGCTGAGCTGCTCCAGCACGGGGGTGACCTGGCCGAGCAGGGCCATCACGTCCGCCGAGACCGAGCGGTAGACGTCCTGCCGGGGCGGGACCACCACGAGCGGCGGGCACAGGGCGCGCGCGTGGGCCAGGGGCATCGCCGAGCGCACGCCGTAGGCCCGGGCCTCGTAGGAGGCCGACAGCACCACGGAGCGTCCGCTCGGCGCGGCGACGGCGGCCGGCCGCCCCGTCAGGTCGGGCCGTTCGCGCAGCTCCACGGACAGGAAGAAGGCGTCCATGTCCACGTGCAGGATCGAGGCCTCGGGGCGGGCCTGCGCGGCGGCGGTGTCGGACATGCCCCCGAGCCTAGCCAGGCGCGCTCGTCACGCCCGCCGACCGCCTCGCGCGCCCCGCCCGCGCGGCTAAGGTGAGCCCATGCCCGTCGACGCCGCCGTGACCCGCCCCCGCCCCGCCGACCAGGACCGGTTCCGCGCCGCCGTCGCCGAGGAGCTGACGCGCACGCTGGACGAGCACCGCGAGCGCGCCCGCGCCGTCCATCCCCTGACCGTCCCCCTCGTGGACGCGGTGGGCGACCTGGCCGCCGGCGGCAAGCGGCTGCGCGCCGTGCTCGGCTGGCTCGGCTGGCGGGCGGCCGGCGGAGACCCGGAGGACCCGCGCATCGCCCGGACCGGCGCGGCGCTCGAGCTGTTCCAGGCCGCGGCGCTGATCCACGACGACATCCTGGACCGCTCGGACACGCGCCGCGGGATGCCCAGCGTGCACCGCCGGTTCGAGGCCGAGCACCGCGCGTCGGGCTGGCGGCACGACGCCGGCCACTTCGGGGTGTCCGCCGCGATCCTCGCCGGCGACGTGGCGCTCGGCATGAGCGAGACCGCGTTCGCCGCCGCCCTCGAGGGCGCCGGGCGGCCGGCGCGGGCCCGGGACGAGTTCGAGCGGATGCGCTTCGGGGTGATGGTGGGCCAGTACCTCGACGTCGCCGCCGAGATGGCGCCGCCGGCCACGGACCCGGCCGAGGCCGAGGCCGCCGCGGAGGCGGTGGTGGAGCACAAGTCCGCGCGCTACTCGGCCGTGCACCCGCTGGCCCTGGGCGGCCTGCTGGCCGGCGCCGACGACGCGCTCGTGGCCGCGTTCGCGGAGGTCAGCCTGCCGTTCGGCCTGGCGTTCCAGTACCAGGACGACCTGCTCGGCGTGTTCGGCGACCCCGCCGCCACGGGCAAGCCCGCCGGCGACGACCTGCGCGAGGGCAAGCGCACGGTGCTGATCGCCCGCGCGGTCGCGCTGCTCTCCCCCGCGGACGCCGCGGCGCTCGACGCGGACCTGGGCGACCCCGGGCTCAGCGCCGAGCGCATCGCCCACTGGCAGCGGGCGCTCGAGGAGTGCGGGGCCCGTCAGGCAGTGACCGACCGGGTGGTCGCACTGTCCGCGCGGGCCGCGGAGGCGGTCGGCGCGCTCGAGGCCCACGGCGTCCCCGCGGACGTGCGCGCGGAGCTCACCGCGCTGATCGAGGCCGCCACGACCCGGCGGCACTGACCGGGGCTCCGCCCGGGCCATCGCCCTGGACCGGGCGGCGTCGGCCGCCGCGGGACCCGGGGGGCCGGCGTCACCAGGCCAGGGCCTGGGCGCGGCGGCGCACCTCCGTCTTGCGGCCGTCCCGGAGGGCGTCGATGGGCCGACCCGGCAGCGAGGGATCCTCGGTGAACAGCCAGCGCAGCGACTCCTCGTCCGAGTAGCCCGCGTCCGCGAGCAGCACGAGGGTGCCCTGCAGCGGTTCGAGCAGCCCCGTCTCGGTCAGGAACAGCGCCGGCACGGCGCGGACGGCGGGGTCGGGGCGGCGGACCGCCAGCAGGCGGTGGTCCTTCACGAGGTTGTGCACGCGCGTGACGCGCTGGTCGAGGCGCTCGGCGACGTCGGGCATCGTCAGCCAGTCGCCCACGAGGGCGTCCAGCTCGGCGGGGATGGCGTCGGCGGGGACCGGGGTGTCGGAGGAAGAGGTGCTCACGTGCGCCAGACTACGTCGCGTCGGCGCCGCCGACTCTCTGCCTATGCCCTGCGCCTGCTGTGCGCCGCCTTTCTCGACAGTGAGGAGGGTCACCCTCGACGCCCTTCGACCTGCTGGACGGCCCGTTCCCGATGGGAAGAAGGGGCCGGAGATCCGCATGATTCCGCGGCGGAGAGGGGTTTCAATCTCGGAATGGTCACGGAGATCACGGTCGGATAACATCGGCGAGGCTCCACAGCCGGACGCCGACGACGTCGGACGGTCCCGGGGGGCCGCGGGCTTCGCCCGTCCCTTCCCCACAGTCCCGTCCCCTTCGACGATGCCGAGGTCCTCCGTGTCCCACACCCCTTCCCGCCGCCTGCGCCACGCCCTCGCCGGCGGTGCCGTGCCACTGCTCCTGCTCACCGGCCTGCCCGCGCAGGCACAGGCCCAGGAGGCGCCGGTCCACACCGTCCGTCCGGGCGACACCCTCACCGCCATCTCGGCGGCCCACGGGGTGCCCCTGGTGGACCTCTTCCGCCTGAACGGGCTGGACCACGAGTCGATCATCTACCCGGGCGACGCCATCCGCCTCACCGGTGAGGCCGCCCCCGCCGCCGCGGCCGGCACCTATACCGTCCAGCCCGGCGACGGCTGGTGGATCATCGCCCGCCGCACCGGGGTCTCCGCCGCCGAGCTGCAGCGCCTCAACGGCATGAGCACCTCCACGATGCTGCACCCGGGCATGGTGCTGACGACCGCCGGGAAGGCGGCGGCCCCCGCCCCGACCCCCGCCCCCACGCCGGCGCCGGCTCCCGCCACCGGGGACGTCGTCCGCTACGCCGTGGTCTCCGGGGACTCCATGTGGGGCATCTCCCAGCGCTTCGAGGTGTCCATCCCCCGCCTGCGCGAGCTCAACGGCCTCACCCGCTCCTCGATGCTGCACCCGGGCCAGGTCCTCGTGATCTCCGACGGCACCCTCGAGGTGGAGCCGGTCTCCGACGTCCAGCCGATCGGGGACACCTTCCTCGGCCGCACCTACCCCGCGCACGTCACCGCCTCGGCCAACGAGAACCTGCGCCTGTTGCAGTCCGTGCCGCAGCCGTCGCCGGAGCAGATGCGCGAGATCGTCCGCGAGACCGCCGTGCGCATGGGCGTGGACCCGCGCCTGGCCCTCGGCCACGCCTACACCGAGTCCCGCTTCCGCATGGCCTCCGTCTCCCCCGCCAACGCCATCGGCGCCATGCAGGTCATCCCGATCACCGGCGAGTTCGCCTCCGAGCTCGTGGGCCGCGAGCTGAACCTGCTGGACCCGTACGACAACGCCGTCGCCGGCGTCGCGTACATCAAGTACGTGCAGGACCGCACGCCCACGCTCGACACGGGCATCGGCGCCTACTACCAGGGCCTCGGCGGCGTCCTGCAGGGCGGCCTCAGCGCGGAGGGGCGCACCTACGTCGCCACGGTCCGCGCCGCCATGGCCATGTTCTGATCCGCCCCCGGCGGACCCCCGCCCCCGGGCCCCGGCGCTGGCCTAGGCTGGGACGATGAGCAGCACACGCCGCGACCCCCTGGTGGGGGGCATCGTCGACGGCCGGTACGAGGTCCTCGCCCGGCTGGCCCGGGGCGGGATGTCCACGGTCTACCTGGCCCTGGACACGCGGTTGGACCGCGAGGTCGCCCTCAAGGTCATGCACCCGCACCTGGCCGAGGACCCCGTCCTCGTGGGCCGGTTCGAGCAGGAGGCCAAGACCGCCGCGCGGCTGTCGCATCCCCACGTCGTCGCCGTGCTGGACCAGGGCCACACCGAGGACGCGTCCGGCGAGGTCCTGGCCTACCTCGTCATGGAGCACGTGCCCGGTCACACCCTGCGCACCGTCATCCGCGAGCAGGCCCCGCTCACGCCGCGCGAGGCCCTGCGCCACCTGCGCCCGCTCGTGGACGGTCTGGCCGCAGCGCACCGGGCCGGGCTCGTGCACCGCGACGCGAAGCCGGAGAACGTCCTCGTCCGCACGGATGGCCGCATCACCGTGGCCGACTTCGGCCTCTCCCGCGCGGCCACCGCCCACACCTCGGCCGGCCAGGCCGTGGTGGGCACCCCCGCCTACCTCGCGCCCGAGCACATCGCCGGCGCCCCCGCGGACGCCCGTTCGGACGTCTACGCCGCCGGGATCATCCTCTTCGAGCTGCTCACGGGGCAGCAGCCCTTCACGGCCGCCACGGCGCTGCAGGTCGCCTACCGCCACGTGCACGAGCGGGTGCCCGTGCCCTCCTCGCTCCAGCCCGGCCTGCCCGAGGTGCTCGACGACCTCGTCCTGTGGTGCACCGAGCCCGACCCGGCCGACCGCCCCGCGGACGCCGGGGAGGTCCTCGACCGCCTCGACGCCGTGGCCGCGGAGCTCGGCCCGGCCGAGCTCGACCGGCCGCCGGTCCTCGTCCCGGACGCGGTCGAGGGGCGCCCCGGCCCGGAGCACGACGAGACCACGACGCTCGACGCCCTCGACCGGCTCGACCCGAACGACCCGCTCCACGACGCCGACGGCGACGAGACCACGGCCCTGGACGCCGGCGACCACCACGCCACCCGTGTGCTGCCCTCCCTCCCCGCGGACGCCCTGCCCACCGAGGCCCTCGCGGCGGACGACGTCGTCCGGCGCTCCCCCGGCCCGGCGCCGGAGGCGCCCCTGACGGCGGACGCCGCCGAGGCTCCGGCG
>NZ_JANQCJ010000106.1:0-8376 GCF_024723355.1 Micrococcus sp. HG099
GGTGGGGGATCCTCGCCTGGAGCCTCGCGGCGACCGCCGCGGCGGTGGCGGTCGTCTGCGCCGTCGCGCTCGCCACGGGCGGGCCCCACGGCGCGGCCTCCGCGCTGCTCGGCGGGGGAGCGGTCCTCGTCCTGTCCGCCCTCACCGGGGCGACGACGGCGCTCGTCTGGGACCGCGCCCGCGAGGCCGCGCTGCCGGTCAGCGTGGGCCTGTTCGTCCTCAAGATCGCGGTCTTCGCGGTGCTCCTGGGCACGGTCCCGCGGCCGGACTGGATCCTGCCCGACGCGGCCGCGATCGCGGCCCTCGTGGCGATCCTCGTGTGGCAGGGCGTCGAGGTCCTCGTCTTCGCGCGCACCCGGCGGGGGATCTACGCCGATTGACCGGCGCCCGGGGCCCGTCACGGACCCCCTCGCGCGGTACGGAGCACGGGTCACCGTTTGGTATCGTTGACGACGAACACTTCGACGGCAAGATCCTGCCGCCATCCGTGTCTCGCATCGCACCGGCAGTCCCCGCAACGCAGCGGCGCCGCCTGTGGTCCGGGGACGGGGCTGCCGTCCCGTCGACTGCATCACTTCGGAGAGGAACCGCGTGCTGACCCTCGTGCTGGCCAACACAACATTCGTGCCCCCCACCATCTCGGATGGTCACCTCCCGGAGATCTTCCCGTGGGGCGCGGAGTACGGCACCGGCTTCGGCAAGCAGATGCTGCTCGTGCTGCTGTCCGTGGTGCTCATCACCGCCTTCTTCGCGTGGGCCATGCGCCGTCCCCAGCTCGTGCCCGGCAAGGCCCAGTGGCTCGCCGAGTCCGGCTACTCCTTCGTGCGCAACGACATCGCCAAGGACATCCTGGGCGAGAAGAACTTCCGCCAGTGGGTCCCGCTGCTCTTCGCGATCTTCTTCTTCGTGCTGCTGAACAACCTGTTCGGCGCCATCCCGGTGCTGCAGCTGCCGAGCTTCTCCCACGCGGGCGCCGCCTACGGCATCGCGCTGATCGTGTACGCGATCTGGATCGGCGTCGGCCTCAAGCGCCACGGCATCCGCTACCTCAAGCTCGCGGTCGTGCCCTCGGGTGTGCCGTCCTGGATCCTGCCGCTGCTCGTGCCGCTGGAGATCATCTCCAACTTCATCGTGCGCCCCTTGACCCACTCCCTGCGTCTGATGGCCACCATGCTCTCCGGCCACATGATCGTGATGCTCGCCGGCGCCGGCGCGGCGTACCTGATCACCCAGACCGGCAGCCTCGCCCTGCAGGGCACCGGCATCCTCGTGATCATCGGCTCCGTGGCCCTGTACTTCCTCGAGCTGCTGATCATGTACCTGCAGGCCTTCGTCTTCACCCTGCTGACCGCGATCTACATCCAGGGCGCGATCGACGCGAACGACCACTGATCTTCCGGGGCCGTCCGAGGCATGACCCACGGCGGCCACGGTCCGGCGGGAGCACCCGCCACCAGACTTCCCGGCCCTCCGCAGGAGGACCACCCGGGAGGCCGACCCTCCACAACCCTGCCGGACACCTCGGCATCGTGAAAGGAACACCATGGAACTGCACGGTTCGCTCAACATGATCGGCTACGGCCTCGCCGCCATCGGCTCCGCCATCGGCGTGGGCCTCATCTTCGCCGCCTACATCAACGGCGTCGCCCGTCAGCCGGAGGCCCAGCGCATCCTGCAGCCGATCGCCCTCCTGGGCTTCGCGCTCGCCGAGGCCCTCGCCATCCTGGGCCTGGTCTTCGCCTTCGTCATCGGCGCCTGACGCGCCGCGTCCACGGAGCACCGCGCGGTGACGCCGTCGGCGCTCCCTCTCCACAGGACTCTTGACCGAAGGATGGTTGAAACATGATCAGCAATGGACTGATCCTCGCGGCGGGGGCCAACCCCCTGATCCCCAACCCGTGGGAGATCCTCGTCGTCGTCGTGGGCTTCGCCCTGCTCATGTTCATCGTCATCAAGTTCATCGTCCCGACCCTCGAGAAGTCCTACCAGGACCGCGTCGAGGCGATCGAGGGCGGTCTCGCCAAGGCTGAGAAGGCCCAGGCCGAGGCGAACGCGATGATGGCGGACTACGAGTCGCAGCTGGCGGACGCCCGCACCGAGGCGAACCGCATCCGCGAGGACGCCCGCACCGAGGCCGCGGAGATCGTGGCCGAGGCGCGCGAGCGCGCCACCGCGGAGTCGACGCGCATCTCCGAGCAGGCCCAGGCCCAGATCGCCGCGGAGCGCCAGCAGGCCGCCTCGCAGCTCAAGGGCGAGGTCGGCACCCTGGCCACCACCCTGGCCAGCAAGATCGTCGGCGAGTCCCTCGAGGACGACGCCCGCTCCCAGCGCGTGGTCGACCGCTTCCTGGCTGACCTGGACCGTCACCAGAGCGCAGGTGTCGCCGAATGATGACGGGCGCATCGAGGGACTCCCTGGCCGCCTCCCTGGAGGCTGTCGGTCCGGTGCTGGACGAGGGCGGCGTGGCCCTGGCACGCGAGCTGTTCGGCGCGCTGGACGTGGTGGACGAGCACGGCGCGCTGCGCCGGGCCCTGACCGACCCCGCCTGGACCACCGAGCGCCGTCACGGCCTCGTCGACTCGCTGTTCGGCGCCCGGGTGACCCCCGGTGCACTGCAGGTCCTCAAGGACCTGGCCGGCCGCCGCTGGTCGGCGGAGCGCGATCTCGGGGACGCCCTCGAGACGGTGGCGGCCCACGCGGCCGCCGCAGAGGCCGGACGCGGTGGACACGCCGGGCTGGCCGCCCTCTCGGGTGAGCTGCTGGCGTTCAACCGCACGGTGGAGGACTCGCACGAGGTGCAGCGCGCGCTCACCGATCAGCACGCCCCCGTCGAGGCACGGGCCGCCCTGGCCCGCCGTCTCCTGGGCGAGTCGGCCAGCCCGGCCGGCCAGCTGCTGGTCGAGCGCGCCGTCGCCGCCCCGCGCGGCGTGAAGCCGGCCGCCGCCGTCCGCCAGGCGGCGGACGTCGTCGCCGAGCGTCAGCGCCAGTGGATCGCCGAGGTCACCGTGGCCCGCCCCCTCGGGGCGGAGCAGCAGGAGCGACTGGCCCTGGGCCTGCGTCGCGCCTTCGACCGCGATCTCGTCATGGACGTCACGGTGGACCCCCACGTGGTGGGCGGCATCCGCGTCCAGGTCGGCGACGACGTCGTCGACGGGTCCATGGCCTCGCGCCTCAACGACCTCCAGCGGAGGATGGCCGGCTGAGCCGGCCCCCGCCCGCATCCGGAACACCCACGAACGCAAGCCTCATCGCCCCGACGATGAGCACCAAGCACAAGAGAGCAGGGACTGCAGATGGCCGAACTGACCATCAATGCCGACGACGTCCGCAATGCCTTGAACGACTTCGCGGCATCGTACGAACCGTCGGGCACCGATCGCACCGAGGTCGGCCGTGTCATCTCGGCCGCGGACGGCATCGCTCGCGTGGAGGGCCTGCCCTCCGTCATGGCGAACGAGCTGCTGCGCTTCGAGAACGGCATCCAGGGCCTCGCCCAGAACCTCGACGCCCGTGAGATCGGCGTCGTCGTCCTCGGCGAGTTCCAGGAGATCCGCGAGGGCATGGAGGTGCAGCGCACCGGCGAGATCCTCTCGGTCCCCGTCGGCGACGGCTTCATGGGCCGCGTCGTGGACCCGCTGGGCCAGCCGATCGACGACCTGGGCCCGATCCAGGCCGAGGGCCGCCGCGCCCTCGAGCTGCAGGCGCCGACCGTGACCGAGCGCAAGTCGGTGCACGAGCCGCTGCAGACCGGCATGAAGGCCATCGACGCGATGATCCCGATCGGCCGCGGCCAGCGCCAGCTGATCATCGGCGACCGCCAGACCGGCAAGACCGCCATCGCCGTGGACACCATCCTGAACCAGAAGGCGAACTGGGAGTCGGGCGACGTGGACAAGCAGGTCCGCTGCGTCTACGTGGCCGTGGGCCAGAAGGCCTCCACCATCGCCGGCGTCCGCGCCACGCTGGAGGAGCACGGCGCCCTGGAGTACACCACCATCGTGGCCTCCCCGGCGTCCGACCCGGCCGGCTTCAAGTACCTCGCCCCCTACGCCGGCTCGGCCATCGGTCAGCACTGGATGTACGGCGGCAAGCACGTCCTGATCATCTTCGACGACCTGTCGAAGCAGGCCGAGGCCTACCGCGCCGTGTCCCTGCTGCTGCGTCGTCCCCCGGGACGCGAGGCCTACCCGGGCGACGTCTTCTACCTGCACTCCCGGCTCCTCGAGCGCTGCGCCAAGCTCTCGGACGAGATGGGCGCGGGCTCGATGACCGGTCTGCCGATCATCGAGACCAAGGCGAACGACGTGTCGGCCTACATCCCGACCAACGTCATCTCCATCACCGACGGCCAGATCTTCCTGCAGTCGGACCTGTTCAACGCCAACCAGCGTCCCGCCGTGGACGTGGGCATCTCGGTGTCCCGCGTGGGCGGCGCCGCCCAGGTGAAGGCCATGAAGAAGGTCTCCGGCACGCTGAAGCTGGACCTGGCGCAGTACCGCGACCAGCAGGCGTTCTCCATGTTCGCCTCGGACCTGGACCCGGCCACCCGCCGCCAGCTCGCCCGCGGTGAGCGCCTCATGGAGCTGCTCAAGCAGCCGCAGTACTCGCCGTACCCGGTCGAGGAGCAGGTCGTGTCCATCTGGGCCGGCTCCAAGGGCCACCTGGACGAGGTCCCGGTCGAGGACGTGCTGCGCTTCGAGCGCGAGTTCATCGACCACCTGCGTCGTCGCGGCTCCGTCCTGACGGACATCGGCTCCACCGGCAAGCTCGAGGACGGCACCGTCTCCGCGCTCGAGTCGGAGATCGCCGAGTTCAAGAAGGGCTTCCAGTCCTCGGAGGACGGTGGCGTGCACGCCGGCCACGAGGAGCACCGCGCGATCGAGCAGGACCAGGTCGCGCAGGAGCAGATCACCAAGCAGAAGCGCTGACCGCAGGTCGGTGAGGGAGCGGTCCGGCGTCGGGCCCGAAGGGGAACGACGCCGGACCGCCCTCCCGCCAGGGAAAGGACCACCATGGGAGCCCAGATCCGGGTCTACCGTCAGAAGATCGCATCGACGTCGTCGATGAAGAAGATCTTCAAGGCGATGGAGCTGATCGCCACGTCCCGCATCACCAAGGCACGCGAGCGCGTCAACGCGTCGCTGCCCTATGCGAACGCGATCACCCGCGCCGTCTCGGCCGTGTCGAGCCAGCACGACATCGATCATGTCCTCACCACGGAGCCCGAGAACCCGACCCGGGCGGCCGTGCTCATCCTGTCCTCGGACCGCGGCCTGGCCGGCGCGTACTCCGCGAACGTGCTGCGCAAGGCCGAGCAGCTCCTCACCCGCCTGGGCGAGGAGGGCAAGGACGTGGACGTCTACGTGGTGGGCCGCAAGGCGCAGACGTACTTCGACTTCCGCGGACGCGAGTACAAGCAGCTGTGGACCGGTCAGACGGACGCCCCCGCCGCGGAGCGCGCCTCCGAGATCGGCGAGACGCTCGTGGACGCGTTCCTCACGGACACCGCCGCCGGCGGTGTGGACGAGATCCACATCGTGTTCACCGAGTTCGTCTCGCTCGTGAAGCAGAACCCCCACGTGGTGCGCCTGCTTCCCCTCGAGGTCGTCGAGGAGGAGGTCGCCGCCCCGGAGGACGTGCTGCCGCTCTACGAGTACGAGCCGGACGCGGAGGAGGTCCTCGACGCCCTGCTGCCCAAGTACATCGAGTCGCGCATCTTCAACGCGATGCTGCAGTCGGCGGCCTCTGAGCTCGCCAACCGTCAGCGCGCCATGAAGTCGGCGGGCGACAACGCCTCTGGCCTCATCAAGGACTACACGCTCCTGATGAACAACGCCCGTCAGGCGGAGATCACCCAGGAGCTCACCGAGCTCATCGCGGGCGCGGACGCGCTCAACAACTCCTGAGCCCGTACCGGACTCACCAGACTCGCCATCCACACACGATAGAAGTGAGAGAGATGACTGCCACCATCACTGACCAGGGCACCGGGACCCCCACCGGCGGTGCCACCGGACGCGTCTCCCGCGTCATCGGCCCCGTGATCGACGCCGAGTTCCCGGCGAACGCCATGCCGGAGATCTACAACGCGCTGACCACCGAGATCGACCTGAACGGCCAGCGCCGCACGGTGACCTTCGAGGTCGCCCAGCACCTGGGCGACAACATGGTCCGCGCCATCTCCCTGCAGTCCACCGACGGCCTGGTGCGCGGCACCGACGTCGTGGACACCGGCGCCCCCATCTCCGTGCCCGTCGGCGACGCCGTCAAGGGCCACATCTTCAACGTGCTGGGCGAGACCCTGGACGTGGAGACCTCCTCCCTGAACTTCGAGGAGCGCTGGCCGATCCACCGCGCCGCCCCGAACTTCGCCTCCCTCGAGGGCTCCACGGAGATGCTCGAGACCGGCATCAAGGTCATCGACCTGCTGACCCCGTACATCAAGGGCGGCAAGATCGGCCTGTTCGGCGGCGCCGGCGTGGGCAAGACCGTGCTCATCCAGGAGATGATCACCCGCGTGGCCCGCAACTTCGGCGGCACCTCGGTGTTCGCCGGCGTGGGCGAGCGCACCCGTGAGGGCAACGACCTCTGGGTCGAGATGGACGAGGCGGACGTCCTCAAGGACACCGCCCTCGTGTTCGGCCAGATGGACGAGCCGCCGGGAACGCGTCTGCGCGTGGCCCTGTCCGCGCTGACCATGGCGGAGTACTTCCGCGATGTGCAGAACCAGGACGTGCTGCTCTTCATCGACAACATCTTCCGCTTCTCGCAGGCCGGCTCTGAGGTCTCCACGCTGCTGGGCCGCATGCCCTCCGCCGTGGGCTACCAGCCGAACCTCGCGGACGAGATGGGCGTGCTCCAGGAGCGCATCACCTCCACGCGCGGCCACTCCATCACCTCGATGCAGGCCGTGTACGTCCCCGCGGACGACTACACCGACCCGGCCCCGGCCAACGTGTTCGCGCACCTCGACGCGACCATCAACCTGACCCGTGACCTGGCGTCCCGCGGTCTGTACCCGGCCGTGGACCCGCTGGCGTCGACCTCGCGCATCCTCGACCCGCAGTACGTGGGCCAGGACCACTACGACACCGCCATCCGCGTGAAGCAGATCCTGCAGAAGAACAAGGAGCTGCAGGACATCATCGCGATCCTCGGCGTCGACGAGCTCGGCGAGGAGGACAAGATCACCGTGGCGCGCGCCCGCAAGATCGAGCAGTTCCTCTCGCAGAACACCTACACCGCCAAGCAGTTCACCGGCGTGGAGGGCTCCACCGTGCCGATCAAGGACACCGTCGAGGGCTTCAAGGCCATCGCCGACGGCGACCTGGACCACATCGCCGAGCAGGCCTTCTACAACGTGGGCGGCCTGGACGACGTCGAGCGCGAGTGGGCCAAGATCCAGGCCGAGGGCTGATCGATCATGGCTGAGCTCAACGTGGAGATCGTCTCCGAGGAGCGGTCCATCTGGTCGGGCGCCGCGTCGGCCGTCTCGGCGCGCACCGTCAACGGTGAGATCGGCATCCTCCCCGGCCACACCCCGATGCTCGCCGTCCTCGGCGACGGCGAGGTCGTGGTGCGGGCCGTCGACGGCGGGACCGTCACCGCCCTGGCCCACGGAGGCTTCTTCTCCGTGGACCACGACCGCGTGGTGATTGCCGCGACGTCCGCCCGGCTGGGCGACGCCGCAGCGGCCTGACGCGGACACGGCAGGACCTGACATTGGAGGGCCCGGTGCTCATCGCCCTGGCGGGTGTGCTGGCAGTGTTCGCGCTGTCGGCCTCCGCCCTGGCGGTGCGGCGCCGGGCCCTCCTGCGCACGTCCGCCGCCTTCCCGGCCGTCCTCGAGGGGCACGGCCGGCCCCGGGAGCGCGTCATCGGGGTGTACGACGAGACGCGCCTGCTCTTCACGGGCCGCTGGATGATCCGGCGCGAGCGCTGGAGCGTGGGTCGCTGCGACCTGCAGATCGACCGGCTGCCCGTGGCCGAGGACGGCCGCGCCGTCCTCGAGCTCGACGGCGGCCGGGGTTCCGTCACCGTGGTCGTGGACCCGGACGACGCCGGCGCCCTGCGCGCCTGGAGCGAGGCCGGCCCGTCCGCAGCGTCCTCGTTCTGGCGCCGCTGAACCGGCGCCCCTCTCAAGGCCACTCCGGCCCTCTCTAGGCCCGTGCGGCCGTCCGGCCCTCTCTAGGCCCGCGCGGCGGGCAGCGCCACCAGCGGCCGCCCCTCGCCCCACACGAGCGCTCCGTCCTCGAGCTCCGGCGCGGGCGTCTCCGGCAGGCTGCGCCGCGGCACGTGCACGGCGGCGCGTAGCACGGCGTCCGCGTCCAGGCGCGCGGCCAGCAGGGCGGTGACCGCCTCGACCAGGGTCTGGCGC
>NZ_JANQCJ010000107.1:0-8166 GCF_024723355.1 Micrococcus sp. HG099
GGCATGGCCCGCGGCGGGCGGCACCAGGCGGTGGTCCGGGCGGCTCACGGGGCGGCTCCGGGCGCCGCCTCCGGGGCGGAGGCGTCCACCGGGCCGCGCCGGTCCAGGGGCCACACGACCTCCGCGGCCCGGCCCTCGACGCGCTCGAGCGGGATGAGACCGCCGCCGGGGCCGCCGAGCAGGGCGCGCGAGTCCCGCGAGGCGGACCGGTTGTCCCCGAGGACCACCATGCGCCCCTCGGGCACCTCGAAGGTCCAGGAGCCGTCCGCGGCCGGGTCCTGCACGGTGACGGGCCGGCCCAGGTAGGGCTCGTCCACCGGCGCGCCGTCGCGCAGCAGCCGCCCGTCGGGGGCGCAGCACTCCAGGCGGTCGCCGGGCAGGGCGAGCACCCGCTTGACGAACGCGTCCCCGGACGCGCCGAGGCCCCACGACCGGGCCACGTCCTCAAGGCCGCGCTCGAGGGAGCCGACGGAGCGGTACGGGGCCAGGCTGCCGGCGCCGTCGAACACCACCACGTCGCCGTGCCGCACCCCCTCCCCGCCGGCCGCCGACGCGTCCACGCGCACCCGGTCCCCGGGGTGCAGGGTGGGCTCCATCGAGCCGGAGGGGATGAGGTACACGGGCCCGGTCAGGGCCCGCAGCACCGCGGCCGCCACCACGGCGGCCGCGACGGTCAGGCCGATCCACGCCCACCAGGCGGTCCCGCCGGATTCGCGGGCCGGCGTCGCGCCCCGCCCGGTCCCGGATCCGGGCACGACGGAGCCCCGCGACCGACGGGGGTCACGGGGCTCCGGGTGCGACATGGCGATGCTCAGGCGGTGGGGACAGCGCCCGTGCGGATCACTTGGCGTCGACGCGCTTCTCGCGGATGCGGGCGGCCTTGCCGTGGCGGTCGCGCATGTAGTAGAGCTTCGCGCGGCGCACGTCGCCCTTGGTGACGACCTCGATCTTGTCGATGACCGGGGAGTGCACCGGGAACACGCGCTCCACGCCCACGCCGAAGGACACCTTGCGGACGCGGAAGGTCTCGCGCACGCCGTAGCCGTTGCGGCCCATGACGTAGCCCTGGAAGACCTGCACGCGGGCGGTCTTGCCCTCGATGATGTTGACGTGCACCTTGACGGTGTCGCCGGGGGCGAACTCCGGGATGTCGGAGCGCAGCGTCTTGCTGTCGAGGGAGTCGAGAATGTGCATGTTCATCTCTCCTGACGGACGCCACAGGTCATCCGCGTGGTAGGCGGGCGCACGGTCCGCCCTCGTGGGGACGAGGGGTCGGGGCCGTGTCCCGAGCGTGGGGCCGGGCCGACACGTGGGGTGCGGTCCCGGGGGTCCGATCCGTTGACGCGCGCCCCCTGTGGCAGGTCGGGCGTCCGGCGGACACGAGGGTCCATTATGCCACACCCGACGCCGGGCCTCGGCCCGCGGCGCGGCCCCCGGCGGGGACTCCTTCGGCTGCCGCGAGGGCCCCGGTCCCGGCCGCGGCTCAGCCGTCCCGGCCGAGCGTCTCCCACAGGTCCGGGCGCCGTGCCCGCGTGCGCTCCTCCTGCTGGGCCCGACGCCACGCCGCCACCTTGCCGTGGTCGCCGGAGAGCAGCACGGGGGGCACCTCGCGGCCGCGCCAGTCCGCGGGCTTGGTGTAGACGGGGTACTCGAGGAGCCCGTCCTCGTGGGACTCCTCCACGAGGGAGGCGGGATTGCCCACCACCCCGGGCACGAGGCGCCCCACGGCCTCGATCATGGCCAGCGCGGCCACCTCGCCGCCGTTGAGGACGTAGTCGCCGAGCGAGACGAGGCGCACCTCGAAGAGCTCCTCGGCCCAGCCGAACACGCGCTCGTCGATGCCCTCGTAGCGGCCGCACGCGATGGCCACGTGCTCGCGCTGCGCCAGCTCGCGGGCCAGCCCCTGGCTGAACCGCTCGCCGGAGGGCGTGGGCACGAGCAGCACCGGCCGCTCCCCCGCGCCCGCCGGCGCCTGCGCGGCCACGTGCTCCAGGGCCAGGGCCCACGGCTCGGGCTTCATCACCATGCCTGCGCCGCCGCCGTACGGGGTGTCGTCCACGGAGCGATGGCGGTCGAAGGTGAAGTCGCGCAGGTCGTGGACGTGCACGTCCACGAGGCCCTCGCGCCGGGCCCGGCCCAGCAGGGACACGTCAAGCACCGCGAGGTACTCGGGGAAGATCGTGACGACGTCGAAGCGCACGGCCCTCAGCCCTCCCGGCCCGCGTCGGCGTCCGCCTCGGCATCGGAGGCCGCGGCGTCGTCGTCCTGGTCCGCCTCGCCGGAGGCCAGCTCGAGCAGGCCGGGCGGCGGGGTCAGCACGAGCACGCCGGCCTCGGGGTCGATCTCCGGGACGATCTCCTCGACGAAGGGCACGAGCGCCTCCTCGTCCACGCCGTCCAGGGCCACGTGCAGCAGATCCTGGACCGCGCCGGTCGTCAGGGCGGTCACGACGCCCACGCGGCGGCCGTCGACGCGCACCTCGAGGTCCACGAGGTCGTCCTCGTACCACTCGTCGGACTCCTCCGGCGCGGCCGGGGCGGCGAACAGCTGGGCGCCGCGCAGGGTCTCGGCGGTGTTGCGGTCCGGGGACTGCTCGAAGCCGACCACGAGGATCTGCTTGTTCCAGCGGGCACGGGTCACCGTGAGCTCGGCGGGCAGCGACGGGCCGCCGTCCCGGACGGTCAGGGTCGCGCCGGGGGCGAAGCGGGCGTCGGGGTCGTCGGTGAAGACCTGCACGGTCACCTCGCCGCGGATGCCGTGCGGCTTGCCGATGCGGGCGACGCGGACGAGGCCGTCCTGGGGTGCGGGGCTCATGGGCTCTCCTGGGGTGGGGCGGGCGGGGGCGGGCGGCGCAGGCGGCGCGGCCGCAGACGACGACGGCCCGCCCGGTCCCGGTGAGGGGGCGGGCGGGCCGTGCGTCACGGTCCGTCAGCGACGGCGGTCGGTCTCCACCACGTCCACGCGGACGGGGTGGCCGGCCAGGCCGTCCAGCACGGTGCGCAGCGCGATGGCGGTGCGACCCTGGCGGCCGATCACGCGACCCAGGTCCTCGGGGGCCACGCGGACCTCCAGCATGTCGCCGCGCCGCTGGGAGCGGGCGTCCACGCGGACCGCCTCGGGCGTGTCCACGATGCCGCGCACCAGGTGCTCGAGGGCCTCGGTGAGCATGGTCACTCGGACTTCTCGGCGTCCTCGGCCGGGGCCTCGGCGGCCTCCTCGGCCGGGGTCTCGGCCTCGGCGGACTCCTCAGCCTTGGGCTCCTCGGCCTTGGGCTCCTCCGGCAGGATGACCGAGCCCTTCTCGGGGGCCACGAAGGCCTCCTTGTCGGACTTGGACTTCAGGGTGCCCTCGGCGCCGGACTCGCCCTTGAACTTCTGCCAGTCGCCGGTGATCTTCAGCAGCGCGGCGACCTGCTCGGTGGGCTGGGCGCCCACGGAGAGCCAGTACTGCGCGCGCTCGGAGTCGACCTCGATGTACGAGGGCTCCTCGGTCGGGTGGTACTTGCCGATCTCCTCGATCGCACGGCCGTCACGGCGGGTGCGGGAGTCGGCGACGACGATGCGGTAGTACGGGGCGCGGATCTTGCCGAACCGCTTCAGGCGAATCTTGACAGCCACGGGTGTGGTCACTCCTCAGTAGAGATCAGGGGGGCCGGGGCACCGCCGCGTGGGGGCAGCTGGCGATGGGTCTCGGCCGAAACGGAACGGAGCGCGCGGAGGATAGAGGGTCGTCCGGGCTCACGCTCAGTACCGGGCCATTCTGCCAGATACCGGGCGCGGGCGCACACCCGGCGCGCCGGGCGGCGGCTCGGCCGCCGCCCGGGCCGGCTCAGCGGTCCTTGAGGTACTTCTCGAAGCCTGCCGGCAGGTTGAGGCTGGAGGGGTCGAAGCCGTCCATGCCCGCGCCGCCGTCGCGGCCGAACACGGCCCCGGCCTGCGCCTGGGCGGCCCGTGCCTGGCGCTCCTCGAGGGCCTTGCGCTCGGCGGCCGCCTTGGCGGGGTTGCCGGACTTCACCTTGTTGCGCTTGGCGTTCTTGCCCTTGGCCTTGCGGGAGACGCCGCCGGGGGCGCCGGGCATGCCGGGCATGCCGCCGCCGGCGGCCATGCGCTTCATCATCTTCTGGGCCTCCGCGAAGCGCTCCAGCAGGCCGTTGACCTCGGAGACGCTCACGCCGGAGCCCTTGGCGATGCGGGCGCGCCGGGAGCCGTTGATGATCTTGGGGGCCACCCGCTCGTGCGGGGTCATCGAGTGGATGACGGCCTCCACGCGGCCGATCGAGGACTCGTCGAACTGCTCCAGCTGCTGCCGCATGCCCTGGGCGCCGGGCATCATCATGAGCATCTTCTTCAGCGAGCCCATCTTCTTGAGCTGCTGCATCTGGTTCAGGAAGTCGTCGAGGGTGAAGTCCTCCTGGTCCGCGAACTTCTTGGCCATCTTCTCGGCCTCGGAGCGGTCCCAGTTCTGCTCGGCCTGCTCGATCAGGGAGAGCACGTCGCCCATGTCGAGGATGCGCGAGGCCATGCGGTCCGGGTGGAAGACCTCGAAGTCCTTCAGGCCCTCGCCGGTCGAGGCGAACATGATCGGCTTGCCCGTGACGTGGCGGACGGACAGCGCGGCGCCGCCGCGCGCGTCGCCGTCGAGCTTGGTGAGCACGACGCCCGTGAAGCCGACGCCCTCGTTGAACGCCTGGGCGGTGGCCACGGCGTCCTGGCCGATCATGGCGTCGATGACGAAGAGGACCTCGTCCGGCTCGACGGCGGCGCGCACATCGGCGGCCTGCTGCATCAGCTCGGCGTCCACGCCGAGACGGCCGGCGGTGTCGATGATGACCACGTCGTGGTACTTCGCGTTGGCCTCGGCGACCCCGTCGCGGGCCACCTGCACCGGGTCGCCCGTGGCGGCCTCGAACTCCGAGGAGACGCCGGGGTGCGGGGCGAACACCGGCACGCCGGCACGCTCGCCGCCGACCTGGAGCTGCTTGACGGCGTTGGGGCGCTGCAGGTCGCAGGCCACGAGCAGCGGGGTGTGGCCCTGGGCCTTGAGCAGGTGCGCGAGCTTGCCGGCCAGGGTCGTCTTGCCGGCGCCCTGCAGGCCCACGAGCATGATCACCGTGGTGCCGGTCTTGGCGTGGCGGATGCGCCGGGTCTCGCCGCCGAGGATGCCCACGAGCTCCTCGTTGACGATCTTCACGACCTGCTGGCCCGGGTTCAGGGCCTGGGCGACCTCCTCGCCGAGGGCGCGCTCCTTGATCTGGGCGATGAACTGACGGACCACGGGCACGGCCACGTCGGCGTCCAGGAGGGCGCGGCGGATCTCGCGTGCGGTGGCGTCGATGTCCGCCTCGGTCAGCCGTCCCTTGCCCTTGAGGCTGCGGAACGTGGCTGTGAGGCGGTCGGACAGGGAGTTGAACACGGCGGGTGTGATCCTTCGAAGCGGGGTCGACTGATCCGGACGCGGACGGTCGCGGGCGCCGCGGCTTCCACCGCGGCGCCCGCCAAGCCTAGCAACCCGGCTGGAGGGGTCAGCCGGCGGCGCCGCCCCGATGGGCCTGCGCGTCGGCCGGGACCGGGACGCCGCCGAAGCCGACGTCGTAGTGGTAGGCCGACTCGTCGTGCAGGGTGAGGTCCACGCCGCGCTCCTCGTCCTCCTCGCTCACGCGCAGGCCCAGGGTGGCCTTGAGCACGAGCGCGATGAGGAAGGTGAGCACCGCGGTGAACACCACGGCCACGACGACGGCCACCGTCTGGGCCAGCAGCAGACGGCCGTCCCCGCCGTAGAACAGGCCCGCGGGGCCCTCGGAGGGCAGGGCGAAGAAGCCGATGAGCACGGTGCCCAGGATGCCGGCGGTCAGGTGCACGCCCACCACGTCGAGGGAGTCGTCGAAGCCGAGGCGGTACTTGAGGTTCACGGCCAGGGCGCTGGCCGCGCCGGAGACCACGCCGATCACCAGGGCGCCGAGCGGGCTGACGAAGGCGCACGCCGGAGTGATGCCGACGAGGCCGGCCACGATGCCGGAGGCGGTGCCGATCGAGGTCGGGCGGCCGCGGCGCACCCACTCCACCACGACCCAGCCGAGCATGCCGGCCGCGGCGGCGGCCAGGGTGTTGATCCAGATCAGGCCGAGCTGGCCCGTGTCGCCGGCGGCGCCGCCGTTGAAGCCGAACCAGCCGAACCACAGCAGGGCGGCGCCCAGCATGGTGAAGGGCACGTTGTGCGGCTTGTGGCCGGGGTCCACGCCGAAGCCCTTGCGCTTGCCCATCATCAGGGCCAGGACGAGCGCCGCCACGCCCGCGCTGATGTGCACCACGAGGCCGCCGGCGAAGTCCAGGGCCTCGCCGAGGCGCGAGCCGATGGCGCCCTCCTCGGCGAGCAGGCCGCCGCCCCACACCATGTAGGCCAGCGGTGCGTAGACCAGGGTCACCCACATCGGCACGAACACGCACCAGGTGAGGAAGCGGGCGCGGTCCGCGACCGCGCCCGAGATGAGGGCCACCGTGATGATGGCGAAGGTGGCGCCGAAGCCGGCGGCGATCAGACCGCCCTCCTCCATCGCGGTGGTGAGGCCGGGGTCGGCCAGCGGGCTGCCGACGAGGCCGAGCCAGCCCTCGCCGCCGGTCATGCCGGAGACCCAGAGGATCCACACGACGCCGACCAGGCCCATCGAGACGAAGGACATCATCATCATGTTCAGCGCGGACTTCGAGCGGGTCATCCCGCCGTAGAACAGGGCGAGCCCCGGTGTCATCAAGAGGACGAGGCCTGCGCTCACCACCATCCACACGGTTCCGGCGTCCAGGGTCATCTCGTTCATGGGCGTCTCCTCGGTCTGAGCCGGACGCCCGCCGCGTCGACGCCGTTCGTCCGGCGTCGTCGCCCGGTCCAGGATCGGACCGTTGCTCAAGGAGCGTAGCGGAGCGTGAGGCGCGGCACGGTGGCGCGCACGGAATCGGACGCAATGTGACGCGCCGCGCCGCCGGGGGTGACCGGGGACGCAGCGGGCCCCTCCCGACGACGTCGGAAGGGGCCCGGTGCGCGGCGCGGCGGGTCAGTCGGCCAGCAGCGCGTCCACGAAGCCCTCGGCGGTGAAGGGGGCGAGGTCGTCCGCGCCCTCGCCGAGGCCGATCAGCTTGACCGGCACCCCCAGCTGGCGCTGGATGGCGACGACGATGCCGCCCTTGGCGGTGCCGTCCAGCTTGGTGAGCACGATGCCGGTGACGTCCACGACCTCGGCGAACACCTTGGCCTGGGTCAGGCCGTTCTGGCCCGTGGTGGCGTCGAGGACGAGCAGGACCTCGTCCACCTCCGCCTGCTTCTCGATGACGCGCTTGATCTTGCCCAGCTCGTCCATGAGGTTCGACTTGTTCTGCAGGCGGCCGGCGGTGTCCACGAGCACGACGTCGGCCTCGAGGCGGATGCCCTCGGCCACGGCCTCGTAGGCGACGGAGGCGGGGTCCGCGCCCTCCTTCTCGGAGCGGACGGTGGGCACGCCCACGCGGGCGCCCCAGGTGGCCAGCTGCTCGGCGGCGGCGGCGCGGAAGGTGTCCGCGGCGCCCAGGACCACGTCGCGGTCCTCGGCCACAAGCACGCGGGCGAGCTTGCCCACGGTGGTGGTCTTGCCGACGCCGTTGACGCCCACGACCAGGGTCACGGCCGGGCGGCCGTCCCGGCGGGAGGCGGCGAGGCGGCGGTCCATGGACGGGTCCACCATGGCCACGAGCTCCTCGCGCAGCAGCTCGCGGACCTGCTCCGGCTCGCGGGTGCCCTCCACGGTGACGCGGGACTTGAGGCGGTCGACCAGCTCCATGGTGGGCTCGGTGCCGAGGTCCGCCATGAGGAGCGTCTCCTCGATCTCGTCCCACGTGTCCTCGTCGATCCGGTCGCGCGAGAGCAGGGCCAGCAGGCCCTTGCCGAACACGTTGTTGGACTTGAGCAGGCGGGCGCGCAGGCGGGCCAGCCGGGAGCCGGCGGCCTCCGGGCGCTCGAGCTCGGGCGCGGCGGGGGCGGCCTCGACCTCCTCGACGACCTCCGGCTCGACGAGGTCGACCGGCGCCTCCTCGGCCTCGGGGCGCTCGAGGACGGCGGTGGAGCCGCCGGGGGCGGCGTGCCGGGGCGCGGGACGGGGGTCGTCCGCGTCGCGCACCCCCTGGTAGGAGCCCTTCGGCGGGG
>NZ_JANQCJ010000108.1:0-7983 GCF_024723355.1 Micrococcus sp. HG099
GCCGTCGGGCGGCCGCGGCGCGGCGGCCTGCGCCGGTCAGGCGGAGCGGTCGGCCTCCACCGTCTCGCCGGAGCCGGGCTCGAGCTCGGGCAGCTCGGCGCCCTCGAGCGCCTCGCGGCCGCCGCTGAACCCGAAGGTCAGCTCGGCGCCCTCGCCCTCGCCCGTGGCGTCCACGGTGATGAGGGAGCCGGCCGGGATCTCGCCGAAGAGGATCTTCTCGGAGAGCTGGTCCTCCACCATCTGCTGGATGGTGCGGCGCAGCGGGCGGGCGCCCATGGCCGGATCGTAGCCGCGGTCCGCGAGCAGGTCCTTGGCCGCCTGGGTGAGCTCGATGGACAGGTCCTGCTCCGCCAGGCGCTTGCCGAGGCGGGAGACGAACAGGTCCACGATCTCCACGATCTCGTGCTTCTGCAGCTGCGGGAACACGATCACGTCGTCCACGCGGTTGAGGAACTCGGGGCGGAAGTGCTGGCGCAGCTCCTCCTTGACCTTGCCCTTCATCCGCTCGTACCCGGTGGTGGTGTCCGTGGCCGACTGGAAGCCGGTCATGACGCCCTTGGAGATGTCCCGGGTGCCGAGGTTCGTGGTCATGATGATCACGGTGTTCTTGAAGTCCACCACGCGGCCCTGCGAGTCGGTCAGGCGACCGTCCTCGAGGATCTGCAGCAGGGAGTTGAAGAGGTCCTGATGGGCCTTCTCCACCTCGTCGAACAGCACCACGGAGAACGGACGGCGGCGGACCTTCTCGGTGAGCTGGCCGCCCTCCTCGTAGCCCACGTAGCCGGGAGGGGCGCCGAACAGGCGCGAGACGGTGTGCTTCTCCTGGAACTCGGACATGTCCAGGGTGATCAGCGCGTCCTCGTCCCCGAAGAGGAACTCCGCGAGGGACTTGGCCAGCTCCGTCTTGCCGACGCCGGTGGGGCCGGCGAAGATGAACGACCCCGAGGGGCGGTTCGGGTCCTTCAGGCCGGCGCGGGTGCGGCGGATGGCACGGGACAGGGACTTGATGGCCTCGTCCTGGCCGATGACGCGCTTGTGGAGCTCGTCCTCCATGGTGCGCAGGCGGTCCGTCTCCTCCGCGGTGAGCTTGAACACCGGGATGCCGGTGGACTTGGAGAGCACCTCGGCGATGAGCTCCTCGTCCACGGTGGCGACGTCGGAGTCCGCGCCGGTGCGCCAGGCCTGCTCCTTCTGGCGGCGCTCGTCCTCGAGCTGCTGCTCCTGGTCCCGCAGGCGGGCGGCGCCTTCGAAGTCCTGGCCGTCGATGGCGGCCTCCTTCTGGGTGCGGACCTCCGCGATCCGGGACTCGTAGGCCTTGATCTCCGGCGGCACGGTCATGCGGCGGATGCGCAGGCGCGCGCCGGCCTCGTCGATCAGGTCGATGGCCTTGTCCGGCAGGTGCCGGTCCGAGACGTAGCGGTCCGCGAGGGTGGCGGCGGCCTTGAGGGCGCCGTCGGTGATGGACACCCTGTGGTGGGCCTCGTAGCGGTCCCGCAGGCCGCGCAGGATCTCCGTGGCGTCCTCGACGGACGGCTCGGGCACCTGGATCGGCTGGAAGCGGCGCTCGAGCGCGGCGTCCTTCTCGATGTGCTTGCGGTACTCGTCCAGCGTGGTGGCGCCGATGGTCTGCAGCTCGCCGCGGGCCAGCATCGGCTTGAGGATGCTGGCGGCGTCGATCGCGCCCTCGGCGGCGCCGGCGCCGACCAGGGTGTGGATCTCGTCGATGAACAGGATGATGTCCCCGCGCGTGCGGATCTCCTTGAGCACCTTCTTCAGGCGCTCCTCGAAGTCACCGCGGTAGCGGGAGCCCGCCACGAGAGAGCCGAGGTCCAGCGAGTAGAGCTGCTTGTCCTTGAGCGTCTCCGGGACGTCGCCGCGGTCGATCGCCTGGGCCAGGCCCTCGACGACGGCGGTCTTGCCCACGCCCGGCTCGCCGATGAGCACGGGGTTGTTCTTGGTGCGGCGGGAGAGCACCTGCATGACGCGCTCCATCTCACCGGCGCGGCCGATGACCGGGTCCAGCTTGCCGTCGTGCGCGGCCGCGGTGAGGTTGCGGCCGAACTGGTCCAGCACCACCGAGCCCGCGTTCTGGCCGGCCTCGCCGCCCTGGCCGACGCCGGCGCCGGCGGTCTCCTTGCCGCCCTGGGCGCCGCCCTGGTAGCCGGAGAGCAGCTGGATGACCGTCTGGCGCACCCGGTTCAGGTCCGCGCCGAGCTTCACGAGCACCTGAGCGGCGACGCCCTCGCCCTCGCGGATCAGGCCGAGCAGGATGTGCTCGGTGCCGATGTAGTTGTGGCCGAGCTGCAGCGCCTCGCGCAGGGACAGCTCGAGCACCTTCTTGGCGCGCGGCGTGAAGGGGATGTGGCCGGGCGGGTTCTGCTGGCCCTGGCCGATGTCCTCCTGGACCTTCTCGCGCACGGCGCCCAGGGAGATGTCCATGGACTCGAGGGCCTTGGCGGCGACGCCCTCGCCCTCGTGGATCAGGCCGAGCAGGATGTGCTCGGTGCCGATGTAGCTGTGGTTGAGCATGCGCGCCTCTTCCTGGGCGAGCACCACCACGCGCCGGGCACGGTCGGTGAATCTCTCAAACATGGGCACACTCCTTGCGTACGGTCGTGACCGAGACTACGCACCGCCCCGCCCGTGCCGCGCGGCTGTTCGCCGCTGGGAGAAGCGGCCCGGCCGCCGTCGTCACGGGCCGGGAACGCCGCCGGGGGACACCGATTCCTCGGCGTCCCCCGGCGTGCGCGCTCAGGCGTGCGGCGCGCGTGCGCTCACTTGCGGCGGGCGTTGCGGTAGGCCTCCACCACGTCGCGGTGCAGGCGCCCGCGGCTGGAGACCTCATAGCCGTTCTCGGCGGCCCACTTGCGGATCTGGGCGGCCTCCACCTTCGGAGAGGGCGGCGCCACCGCGCGGCCCTTCTTCATGTAGGGCTTCAGGAACTCGCGGAGCTCGTCCGCGTGCTCCTTGGACAGGTCGATCTCGTAATTGCGACCGTCCAACGCGAAGTTCACGGTCTCATCTGCTGCCGAACCATCAAGATCATCCACGAGGACTACTTCTACCTTCTGTGCCAACGGTGATTCCCACTCTCTTCATCGCGTGCCCGTGTCCCTCGGCTCCGGTCCGCATGTTCGGGGTCATTCCCCGATGGATCATGCGGCCGGCCGTGCACTTGTGGTCCTCGGACAATACCGCACGGAAATGCGCATGACGAAGTCCTTCTTCGGGAATCACAATCAGCTCAGCGAGAGTCGTCGCCCTGACGAGGGACGTCGTCGTCCCCGCGCCGGCGGGCCCACTCCCTCGCCTCCGCCTCCTCGCGGGCGGCGCGGGCGTCCTCGCCGGTGGACCGGCGGCCCATGCTCTCGCGCTCGGCAGTGTCCGAGCGCAGCAGCGAGCGCATCACGAGCCAGAAGACCAGCCCGAGGCCGATGGACGGAGCCAGGACGGAGAAGTACTCCCAGAACGTGGCCATCTCAGGCCTCCGGCTTGAGCAGCGGGAACAGGATGGTCTCGCGGATGCCGGCGTCGGTGAACAGCATCACGAGGCGGTCGATGCCCAGGCCGATGCCGCCCATGGGCGGGGCGCCGTACTCGAGGGCCCGCAGGAAGTCCTCGTCCAGCTGCATGGCCTCGTCGTCGCCGGCGGCGGCCATCGCGGACTGCGCGGTGAGCCGCTCGCGCTGGATCACGGGGTCGATCAGCTCGGAGAACGCGGTGCCGCGCTCCATGCCTCCGATGATCAGGTCCCACGCCTCGATGACACGGCCGTCCTCGCGGTGCGGGCGGGCCAGCGGCTGGGCCGCCGGCGGGTAGTCGTGGACGAACGTGGGGTTCATCAGGGTGGGCTCCACGATCTCGCCGAACAGCTCGATCACGAGCTTCTGGGCGTCCCACGCCGGGTCCACCTTCACCTCGTGCTCCGCGGCGATCGCGCGCAGCGTCTCGGCGTCGGTGTCCGGGGTGATCTCGCGGCCCACGGCCTCGGACAGGCCCGGATACACGGAGACCCACGCCCACTCGCCGTCCAGGTCGATGACGCCCTTGTCCGTCTCGATCCGCCGGCCGGCGCCCACGGCGTCCGCGGCGGCGAGGATGATCTCCTGCATGCGCTCGGCCATCACGTGCATGTCCGCCCAGGCCTCGTAGCTCTCGAGGGTGGTGAACTCCGGCGAGTGCGTGGAGTCCACGCCCTCGTTGCGGAACACGCGGCCGATCTCGTACACCCGGTCGATGCCGCCGACGACGGCGCGCTTGAGGTAGAGCTCGGTGGCGATGCGCAGGGTCATCGGCTGGTCGAAGGCGTTCAGGTGCGTCTCGAACGGGCGCGCCAGCGCGCCGCCGTGGATGAGCTGGAGCATGGGGGTCTCGACCTCCACGTAGCCGTGGCCCTCGAGGGTGCGGCGCACGGCGGAGGTGACCTTGGCGCGGGTGTAGACCATGCGACGGGCCTCGTCGCGGACGATCAGGTCCGCGTAGCGCTGGCGGACCCGGGTCTCCTCGTTGAGGTCCGCGTGCAGCACGGGCAGCGGGCGGAGGGCCTTGGAGGCCATCTCCCAGGCGGAGGCCATGATGGACAGCTCGCCGCGGCGGGAGACGATGACCTCGCCGGTGACGGAGAGGAAGTCGCCGAGGTCCACGGCCTTCTTCCACTGCGCGAGCGAGTCCTCGCCGACGGCGGCCAGGGAGACCATGACCTGCAGGCGGACGGCCTCGCCGTCCACGCCGGACTCCTGGAGGGTGGCGAAGCAGAGCTTGCCGGTGTTGCGCAGGAACACCACGCGGCCGGTCACGGAGACGGTCTCGCCGGAGGCCCAGTCGGGCTCGTGCCCGTCGAACTGCTCGCGCACCTCGGCCAGCGTGTGGGTGCGGGGCACCTGCACGGGATAGGCCTCGCGGCCGGCGGCGAGCAGCTGCTCGCGCTTGGCGGCGCGGACGGCCTGCTGGTCGTGGTGGTCGACGGCGGAGGTCTGCGGGCTCGCGGAGTTCTGGGAGGTCACAGTGGGCCAGTCTACCGAGGTCCCGCGGGCCGGGACGGGGGCCGCGGGGGCGCCGTGACGACCCTCACGGCGCCCCGCTCAGCGGCGCACGTCCGGGTTGACGAGCGCGGGGACCTCCCCGCCGGTGGCCATGGCGATCGCGTTGCGGGCGGTCAGCTCGGCCATGGCCGCGCGGGTGTCCCGGGTGGCGGAGCCCAGGTGCGGCAGGAGCATGACGTTGTCCAGCTCGGCGAGGCCGGGGGCCATGGCCGGCTCGTCCTCGTAGACGTCGAGGCCGGCGCCGAAGAGCCGGCCGGCGCGCAGGGCCTCCACGAGGGCGGCCTCGTCCACTACGGGCCCGCGGGCGGTGTTGATGAGCACGGCGTCGTCCTTCATGCGCGCCAGCACGTCCGCGTCCACGAGGTGCTCGGTGTCCGCGGTGAGCGGCAAGTGCAGGGAGAGGAAGTCGGAGCGCTCCACGAGCTCCTCCCAGCGCACCTGCTCCACGCGGCCGGCGAGCTCGCCGAGCTCCTCGGGGGCGACCTCGCGGTGCGCGGGCGGGCGGGGCGCGAAGACGACGTCCATGCCGAAAGCGAGCGCCCGCTCCGCCACGGCCTTGCCGATGCGGCCGAACCCGGCCAGGCCGAGGGTCGCGCCCTTCACGTCCTTGCCCACGAGCAGGTCCGCCCTCCAGCCCGTGAACTCACCGGCGCGCATCATCGCCTCGCCCTCGTGTGCGCGGCGGGAGACGCCGAGGATCAGCAGCAGGGCGATGTCCGCGGTGGCGTCCGTGAGCACGTCCGGGGTGTTCCCGACGGCGATGCCCGCCTCGGTGGCCGCCGCGACGTCGATGTTGTTGTAGCCCACGGCGTAGTTGGCGATGCCCTTGAGCCTCGCCTGGGCGAGCACGTCGGCGTCGAACTTCTGGGCGAGGGCGCAGACCACCACGTCGTAGTCCCCGGAGGCGGCGAGCGCGGGGAGCGCGTCATTCCCGCCGACCTCGGACCCGAGGGTGACCTCACCCGCCTCGCGCAGCATGCCCAGGCCGGGCTCGGGGATCTCGGTCATCAGCAGGAAGCGGGGGCTCACGAGGGGTGTCTCACTCTCCGGGTCGGGGTGCCGACGGCGGGGCGCCGCCGGGCGTGACCAGGCTAACCGCCGGGGACGGGTGCGGGGCGGGGCGCCGACACCTATGATTGACCATCGTCAATCATTGACTGCCGTCAACCACCCCGACGCCCCCGCCGAAGGACCCCATGAGCCCCACCTCCCCCGCCGCCGCGGACGCCGCCCGCCATCGCGCCGTGCTGCAGGCCCTCACCGGCCTGCTGCTGGGCATGTTCGTCTCGATGATCGCCAACACCGTGGTCTCCACCTCGATGCCGGTGATCATCAGCGACATCGGCGGCGACCAGAACGACTACACGTGGGTCATCACCGCGGCCCTGCTGGCCACGGCCGTCTCCACCCCGGTGTGGGGCAAGCTCGCGGACCTCATGGACCGCAAGATGCTGTTCCAGGTCGCGCTCGTGATCTTCGTGGGCGCCTCCGCGGCGGCCGGCTTCACGAACGACCCCACGTTCCTGATCGTGTGCCGCATGGTCCAGGGCCTGGGCGGCGGCGGCCTGGCCGCGCTCAGCCAGGTGATCATGGCGGACATCATCAGCCCCCGCGAGCGCGGCCGCTACATGGGCCTGTTCGGCGCGGTCATGGCGGTGGCCACCGTGGGCGGCCCGCTGGCCGGCGGCGTCATCACGGACCTGTGGGGCTGGCGGTGGAACTTCTTCGTGGCCGTGCCGTTCGCGCTCGTGGCCCTCGTGATGGTCCAGCGCACCCTGCACCTGCCCGCCCGCGAGCCCCGCAAGGTGTCCATCGACTACCTCGGCATCGTCCTGCTCGGCGTCGCCACGTCCCTGCTGCTGATCTGGGTCACCACGGCCGGCCAGCAGTTCCCGTGGGCGTCCTGGACCACCGCGTGGATGGTCGGCGGCGCGGTGCTGGCGGCCGCCCTGTTCGTCGTCGTCGAGCTGAAGGTGACCGAGCCGCTCATCCCGCTGACGCTCTTCCGCAACCGCACCTTCACGCTGGCCACGATCGCCTCGATCGCCACCGGCCTGGCCATGTTCGGCGCAGGCGTGTACCTGGCGCAGTACATGCAGCTCGCCCGCGGGGCCACGCCCACGCAGGCCGGCCTCATGACCATCCCCATGATCGCGGGCCTGCTGATCACCTCCACGGTGATCGGCCGCGTCATCACCCGCACGGGCGTGTGGAAGCGCTGGCTGATCGTCGGCGCCGTGCTGCTCACCGCGGGCATGGCCCTGCTGGCGACCCTGCGGTACGACACCCCGTTCGTGCTCGTCTCCCTCCACATGCTCCTGCTCGGCGCGGGCGTGGGCATGACCATGCAGAACCTCGTGCTTGTGGTGCAGAACACCACCGACCCGCGGCAGATGGGCGTCGCCAGCTCCGGCGTCACCTTCTTCCGCTCCCTCGGCGGCAGCGTGGGCGTCGCCGCCATGGGCGCCGTGGTGGCCAACGTGGTGCCGAGCCGGTTCGAGGCCCGCGGCGCGGACCTCGCCGCCGCCCTGCAGTCCCTCGGCGCGGACGGTCCCGTGTGGGCGCAGCGGCTGCAGTCCGGCACGCTGCCGCGCGTGGCCGAGATGCCCGAGCCCCTGCGCGTGGTCGTGGAGGACGTCTATGCCACCGGCATCTCCCAGGCGTTCCTGGTGGGCGTGCCGCTGGCGGTCGTCGCCGTGGTCGCCATCGTGTTCCTGCCGAACATCCCCCTGGGCCGCATGACCACCTCCGAGCGCCTCGACGCCTCCCGCGCGGACCTGGCCACCGTGACCGCGCCCGCGGCCATGCAGAAGGTCCCCGCCACCGGGGAGATCCCCGTGGTCGCCCCGGCCGCGGGCGGCGCAGGCGGCACCGACGACGCCGGCACGGCGAAGGATGCCGACGGCACGAAGGGTGTCCCGGCCGCGCAGGGCCCGACGAC
>NZ_JANQCJ010000109.1:0-7765 GCF_024723355.1 Micrococcus sp. HG099
CGCCGCGCCCGTCCGCTCCGCCGCCGGGGCCGCCGAGCCGCCGGCCGGCGTCGTGGTGGGCGAGGACGGGCGGGCCCGCGCGCCCTGGGCCGACCGCGACCCCCTGTTGCGCGCCTACTACGACGAGGAGTGGGGTGTGCCCGTCACGGACGAGCGCGGCCTGTTCGAGCGGCTCGTCCTCGAGGCGTTCCAGTCGGGGCTGAGCTGGCGGACGGTGCTGGCCAAGCGGCCGCGGTTCCGCGAGGCCTTCGCCGGCTTCGACCCGGACGCGGTGGCCGGCTTCGGCCCGGAGCGGGTCGAGGAGCTGCTGCAGGACGCCGGGATCATCCGCAACCGCGCCAAGGTGGAGGCCGCCGTGGCGAACGCGCGCGCCGTCGTCGCGATGCGGGACGAGCCGTGGACCCCGCTGCACCCCGGCTCCCCCGGGGCGGGCCCGGGCTGGGACGGACCGGGCGACCGGCCGGACCGCGGGCTGGCCGGGCTCGTCTGGGCGCACCAGCCGGCCGCGACGCCGCGCCCGGGGACGGTGGCGGAGGTGCCCTCCGCCTCGGACGAGTCCCGCGCCCTGGCGACGGCCCTCAAGGCCCGCGGCTGCCGGTTCGTGGGGCCCACCACCTGCTTCGCTCTGATGGAGGCCGCCGGGATCGTGGACACCCACCTGCTCGGCTCGTGGCGAAGAGGGGCGTCCGGGATCTGGGGGTGAACGGGGGCCTCCGGCAGGATGGGGAGCTCAACGCAGGACGTCCACACGAAAGGGTGACGACTGATGACCACCACCTCCGCCTCTCAGGGCTACCGCACGATCAACCCGGCCACCGGGGAGCTGCTGAAGTCCTTCGACAACGCCACGGATCAGCAGATCGTCGACGCCCTCGACGCGTCGCAGGCCGCCTACGAGCAGTGGTCCCAGAAGTCGGTGGCCGAGCGCGCCGCCGTCGTGAAGCGGATCTCCGAGCTGCTGGCCGAGCGCTCCAAGGACATCGCCGCGCTGATCACCATGGAGATGGGCAAGTCCCTCGGCGCTGCAGTCGGCGAGGTGCGCTACAGCGCCCAGATCTTCGGATACTACGCGGACGAGGCCGAGGAGCTGCTCGCGGACCAGCCGATCAAGCAGTTCTCCGGGCAGGAGGCGTTCGTCCAGCGGCTGCCGATCGGCCCGCTGCTGGGGATCATGCCGTGGAACTTCCCGGTGTACCAGGTGGCCCGATTCGTGGCGCCGAACCTCGTGCTCGGCAACACCATCCTGCTCAAGCACGCCGAGATCAACCCGCAGGTGGCCCAGCTGCTGGAAGAGCTCTTCACCGAGGCCGGACTGCCGGAGGGCGTGTACCAGAACCTGTTCGCCACCCATGACCAGATCTCCACGATCATCGCCGACCCGCGCGTGCAGGGCGTGTCCCTCACCGGTTCGGAGCGGGCCGGCGCCGCCGTCGCCGAGCAGGCCGGCCGGCACCTCAAGAAGGTCGTCCTCGAGCTCGGCGGCTCCGATCCGTACATCGTGCTCTCCGCGCCGGACGCCCGCGCGGCCGCCCGCGACGCTCTGGCCACCCGGCTGGGCAACTGGGGCCAGGCCTGCAACTCGAACAAGCGCATGATCGTCATGGAGGACCTCTACGACGACTTCGTGGACGAGCTGGTTCAGCGCTCCTCGGCGATGAAGCCCGGTGACCCGACCTCGCGCGACGCCGACGTCTACGGCCCGCTGTCCTCCGAGTCCGCGGCCGACGGGCTCGCCGAGCAGATCGCCGCGGCCAAGGAGGCCGGCGCCACCGTCCACGTGGGCGGCGAGCGCGTCTCCGGCCCCGAGGGCGAGGGCTTCTACGTCTCCCCGGCCGTGATCACGGACGTGGACCAGGAGAACCCCGCCTACTCGCAGGAGCTGTTCGGCATGGCCTCCGTGGTCTACAAGGTGTCCTCGGCCGAGGAGGCCGTGGCCCTGGCCAACGACTCGCAGTACGGTCTCGGCGGCGCCGTCTTCTCCACGGACCTCGACGAGGCCAAGCGCGTTGCCGACCAGCTCGAGGTGGGCATGGCGAACGTGAACCTCGCCTCCGCCGCCGGCGCGAACCTGCCCTTCGGCGGCGTGAAGCGCTCGGGCTTCGGCCGCGAGCTCGGCCCCATGGCCGTGGACGAGTTCGCCAACAAGCGCCTCTACGCGGTGCAGGGCCCGCTGGAGGGCTGACCCCGGGCCGGCCGGACGGGTCCCCCGCTCCGGCCGACCCGTCGGCCGCCTGAGGCACGCAGAGTGGTCACGACATGCCGTCACCGGATTCCGGTGACGGCATGTCGTGACCACTCTGTTCGTTCGGGCCTGCTCGTCGGCCCCTCAGCCACGCAGCGGGACGGTCGCCAGCACCTCGTGCAGCGGCCCGCCGGAGCGGCCCTCGCCGACCCGGGACGCCACGACCTCGACCTCGTCGGCGGTCCACTGGGGCCCGCGGTACACCGTGAGCGCGTGCACGGCCTCGGCCAGCAGGATAGTGGCCGGTGCCGGCGGACGGGGCTCGCCCCGCCTCCGACCCCGAGGTCGGGGCGCGGCGCCCGATACCCGCGCCACGGTGAGGTGGGCACGCCGGCGGTCCCGGCCGTCGTCGTCGGCGAGCCAGGGCTCCGCCAGGAGCGCGCCGAGCTCCCGGACCTGCCCGCCCACCCCGACCCAGAGCGTGCGGTGGGAGAACTCCCCCGCCCCGGCCAGGTGCAGGTCGAGCGGGGCATGTCCCGCCGCGATGCGGCCGGCGTCGGCGACGACGTCGTCCACGGCGCCGGCGGGCACCTCCGGGTGGAACGCCAGCGTCAGGTGCTGCTGCTCCGGGTCGGTCCAGCGCAGCGCGCGTCCGGCCCGGTCCCGGACGCCGTCGAGGGCCGGCTCGAGGTGGTCGAGCACGGCCCTCGGCGGACGGATCGTGAGGAAGAGCCTCACGCCTGCGCGCGCGGATCGGCGGCGGCTGCGGTCGAGCCCCCGCCGGCGTCCCGCGTCATGGCGGCCGGGGCCACGTCCGGGTGCGGCTCACGGCCGGCCACGATGTCGATCGCGCCGGTGAACTCGGCGTCGATCCGCCGCTGCACACGGCGCGAGCGCTGGGTCACGAGGGACACCACCACACCCACCACGAGAGCGGCGACGAAGCCCGGCAGCAGCTCGTACAGGCCGAACCACTCCCACGTCTCGGCACTGGCCTCGGACCAGAACCAGGCGACGGCGGCACCGGTGACCATGGCGGCCATCGCCCCCCACGAGGTGAACCGCGGCCAGTACAGGGCGAGCAGGATCACGGGGCCGAAGGCGGCACCGAAGCCGGCCCACGCGAAGGAGACGAGCTCGAGCACGGAGGAGTCGGGGTTGAGGGCGAGCAGACCCGCCACGAGCGCCACCACCAGCACGCCGATGCGGCCGAGCCACAGGGTGAACGTCGGGGACCCGGTGCGCCCGCGCAGCATGTAGAGGTCCTCCACCAGGGCGGAGGAGCACACGATCAGCTGCGAGGAGAGCGTGGACATGATCGCGGCGAGGACGGCGGCCAGCACCAGGCCGGCCACGAACGGGTGGAACATGATCGAGGCCAGCACGAGGAACACGGTCTCCGGGTCCTCGAGCGTGGTGCCGGGGTTGGCCTGGAAGTAGGCGATGCCCACGAGAGCCACCATCACAGCGCCGAACACGGACAGCGCCATCCAGCCGATGCCCACGCGTCGGGCGACGGCCGCGTCGTGCGGGGTGCGCAGGGCCATGAAGCGGACGATGATGTGCGGCTGGCCGAAGTAGCCCAGGCCCCAGGCGAGGGAGGACAGGACGCCGATCAGCGTCGCGTTCTCGAACATCGAGAAGTGGTTCACTCCGCCGCCGGCGGCGTCGGCGGCGCGGATGCCCTCGACGACGGCGTCCCAGCCGCCCATGGTCAGGATCACGACGATGGGCACGGCCAGCAGGGAGAGGAACATGAGGATGCCCTGGGCCACGTCCGTCAGCGAGGCGCCGAGGAAGCCGCCGAACAGGGTGTAGAGCACCGTGATGCCCGCGACCACGAGCATGCCGGTGAGGTAGTTGATGCTGATGCCCTGGGCGTAGAAGGACTCGGGGCCGAAGGTGGACTCGACGAACTTGCCGCCGGCCACCATGCCCGAGGAGACGTAGAAGGTGAAGAACACGAGGATGATCAGGCCGGCCACGATCCGCAGGATGTGCGTGCGGTCCTTGAACCGGTTCTCGAGGAAGGACGGGATCGTGATCGAGTTCCCTGCCACCTCGGTGTAGGAGCGCAGGCGGGGGGCGACCACGCGCCAGTTCACCCACGCGCCCACGGTCAGGCCGACCGCCATCCAGCCCTCGACCAGGCCCGCGGCGTAGATCGCGCCGGGCAGGCCCATCAGGAGCCACCCGGACATGTCGGACGCACCCGCGGAGAGCGCCGCGACGGACGGCTTCATGTCGCGTCCGGCGAGCACGTAGTCGTCGAGGTCGGTGTTCTTGCGGGAGGCGTACAGGCCGATCGCGATCATCGCGAGGAAATAGAGGCCGATCGCCGCTAACAGGAAGACGGTGTTCGTGTCCATGGGCTCCAGGGAATCACATCCGGACTCTCAGCCCCAGTCCCGGATTCACCCCGTCCGGGCCGGCCCGGGCCCCGCGCGCCTAGGATGGAGGCCGTCATGACGCAGACTCCACCGCCCTCCACGCCCGCCGCGCAGCCGTCGGCGACGCCCCACGACGCCGCCGCGATCACGTTCGCCGAACACCTGCCGGTGGCGGAGCGCCGTGAGGAGATCATGGCCGCGATCCGCGACCACCAGGTGGTGATCGTCGCGGGCGAGACCGGTTCGGGCAAGACCACGCAGCTGCCGAAGATGTGCCTGGCCCTCGGGCTCGGGGAGGCCGGTTCGATCGGCCACACCCAGCCCCGGCGCATCGCCGCCCGCTCGGTGGCCGAGCGCATCGCGCAGGAGCTGGGCGAGGAGATCGGGCAGACGGTCGGCTATCAGGTCCGCTTCACGGCACAGACCTCGAAGGCCACCCGGGTGAAGGTCATGACGGACGGCATCCTGCTGGCCGAGATCCCCCATGACCCGCAGCTGCGCCGCTACTCCGTGATCATCGTGGACGAGGCCCACGAGCGCAGCCTCAACATCGACTTCCTCCTGGGCTACCTGCGCAACCTGCTGCCCCAGCGCCCGGACCTGAAGGTGATCATCACCTCGGCCACGATCGACCCGGAGCGCTTCGCCCGGCACTTCGGCCGCGCCCTCGCCGAGGGCGAGGAGCACGAGGACGCGGTGCCGGCGGACGACGGCGGCCTCGTGGTCCCGGCGCCCGTCATCGAGGTCTCGGGCCGGACCTACCCCGTGGAGGTGCGGTACCGCCCGCTGACGGGCGAGCCCTCCCCCGGCGATCCCGAGGACGACTCGGACGACGCCGCCGAGACGCGCGACCCCCTGGACGCGATCGGCGAGGCCGTGCTGGAGCTGGCCGCCGAGCCACCGGGCGACATCCTCGTGTTCCTGCCGGGCGAGCGGGAGATCCGCGACGCCGCCGACCACCTCTCCGGCGTCGTCGCCTCCTCGAAGCGCCTGGCGGGCACGGAGGTGCTGCCGCTGTTCGGCCGCCTGTCCATGGCGGAGCAGCACCGGGTGTTCGGCCGCGCCGCCGCCGGCGTGCGCCGCCGGATCGTCCTGGCCACCAACGTGGCCGAGACGTCCCTGACCGTGCCGGGCATCAAGTACGTGATCGACACGGGCACGGCGCGCATCTCGCGGTACTCGCACCGCACCAAGGTGCAGCGCCTGCCGATCGAGCGTGTCTCCCAGGCCAGCGCGAACCAGCGCGCCGGCCGCTCGGGCCGCACGAGCCCGGGCATCGCGATCCGCCTGTACTCGGAGGAGGACTACCTCTCCCGCCCCGAGTTCACGGACCCGGAGATCCTGCGCACCTCCCTGGCCTCCGTGATCCTGCAGATGCTCTCTCTCGGCGTGGCCGCCACCCCGGCGGACGTCCAGGGCTTCCCCTTCGTGCAGCCGCCGGACGGCCGGCAGGTCTCCGACGGCGCCACCACGCTCACCGAGCTCGGCGCGCTGCACCCGCCCCGGCCCTCCGGCGCGGAGGACGGGCGCCACGGCGGCCGCGGCGGGCGGGCCCCCGAGCCGGGCACCATCACCCCGATCGGCCGCCGCCTGGCCCGGCTGCCCGTGGACCCGCGGCTCGGGCGCATGATCCTGGAGTCCGGCGAGCGCGGCTGCGTCCGCGAGGTCATGGTGCTCGCCGCCGCCCTCACCATCCAGGACCCCCGCGAGCGCCCCGTGGAGCAGCGCGAGGCCGCCGACGAGCTGCACCGGCGGTTCGCGGACGAGAACTCGGACTTCTCCGCGATCCTCAACCTCTGGGCCTACCTGCAGGAGCAGCAGAAGGAGCTCTCCGGCTCGCAGTTCCGCAAGCTGTGCCGCCGCGAGCACATCAACTGGCTGCGCGTGCACGAGTGGCAGGACCTCGTGCGGCAGCTGCGCCAGCTCGCCAAGGACGTGGGAGTGGCGGTGCACGCCGGCCCGGTGGACCCGGTGGGCCAGCACGAGGCGGTGCACCGGTCGCTGCTCACCGGCCTGCTCTCCCAGATCGGCTCCTACGACGAGCGCCGCCGCGAGTACGCCGGCGCCCGCGGCACCCGCTTCGCCGTGTTCCCCGGCTCCGCCCTGTTCAAGAAGCGCCACCCCTTCGTGATGGCCGCCGAGCTCGTGGAGACGTCCCGGCTGTGGGCGCGGACAGTGGCGAGGATCGAGCCGGAGTGGGCCGAGGAGGCCGCGGGCGGGCTCGTGAAGCGCACGTACAACGAGCCGCACTGGTCCCGCCGGGCTGGCGCCGTCGTCGCCCGGGAGAAGGTCACGCTCTTCGGGGTCACCCTCATCCCGGACCGGTCCGTGAAGTACGGCCGGATCGACCCGGAGCTCTCGCGCGAGCTGTTCATCCGGCACGCCCTCGTGGAGGGCGACTGGCGCACCCGCCACCGGTTCTTCGCCCGCAACCGCGCCGCCCTCGAGGAGGTCGACGCGCTCGAGACGCGCCTGCGCCGCCGCGACCTGCGGATCGGGGACGAGGACCTCTTCGCCTTCTACGACGCGCGGGTGCCGGCGAACGTGGTCTCCGAGCGGCACTTCGACACGTGGTGGAAGAAGGCCCGCCAGGAGCGGCCGGACCTGCTGGACCTCGACGTCGCCGCGCTGCTCACCGCCGACGCCGAGGACCTGGACACGGACGCGTTCCCCACCGTGTTCCCCTACCCGCTGCCCGGCGGGGACGTGGACCTCGACCTGGAGTACACCTTCGACCCCACCGGCGCCTCCGGCACCGACGGCGTGACCGTGTCCGTGCCGGTCCTGCTCCTCAACCAGGTCTCCCCCGGCCCCTTCGCGTGGCTCGTGCCGGGCCTGCGCGTGGAGCTCGTGACCGCCCTGATCAAGGCCCTGCCCAAGGCCGTGCGCAAGCAGCTCGTGCCCGCCCCGGACGTGGCCCGGCAGCTCGTGGCGGACCTCGACGCGCACGCGGACCCGCTCGCCGACGAGCTGACCGAGGCCTTGTCCGCCGCCGTGCGCCGGGTCCGCGGGATCGTCGTGGAGCCCGGGCTGTGGGCGCCCGAGGCGGTGCCGGCGCACCTGCGCATGGACTACCGCGTGGTGGACGCCCGCGGCGCCGTGATGGGGGCGGGCCAGGACCTGGCCGCCCTCCAGGCCCGCCTCGCCAAGGCCAACCGCTCGGCCATCGCCGCGCGCCTGGCCGGCACGGACG
>NZ_JANQCJ010000010.1:0-32530 GCF_024723355.1 Micrococcus sp. HG099
GCTCCCGGGCGGCCGCCGACCCCGCGTCCCGCTGAGGGCGGACGGCCGGGCCCGGCCCCGTGCCCGGCCGATAGCATGGGCGGCATGTCCGCACCCTCCGTCTCCGCCCACCCGTCCGCCGTCGGCCTCGGGATGCCGCAGGTCCCGCGCGTCCGCCGCACCCGTGAGGACGTGGAGGCCGCCGCCCCCGTCTCCGGCGACAAGCGCGTGCTGCTCGCCGCCCCCCGCGGCTACTGCGCCGGCGTGGACCGCGCCGTCGTCGCCGTCGAGAAGGCCCTGGAGCACCACGGCGCCCCCGTGTACGTCCGCAAGGAGATCGTGCACAACCGCCACGTGGTGGACACCCTGACCGAGCGCGGCGTGGTGTTCGTCGAGGAGCTCGACGAGATCCCCGAGGGCGCCCTCACCGTGTTCTCCGCCCACGGCGTGTCCCCGGCCGTGGTCCAGGACGCCGAGCGGCGCAGCCTGCGCACCATCGACGCGACCTGCCCCCTCGTGACCAAGGTCCACCGCGAGGCCGTGCGCTTCGCGAAGCAGGACAAGCAGATCCTCCTGATCGGCCACGAGGGCCACGAGGAGGTCGAGGGCACGTACGGCGAGGCCCCGGAGCACACCACCGTGATCAACGACGTCGCCGAGGCGCGCGCCGTGCAGGTGGCGGACCCGGACAACCTGATCTGGCTCTCCCAGACCACGCTCTCCGTGGACGAGACCCTCGAGATCGTCTCCGTGCTGCGCGAGCGCTTCCCGAACCTGCAGGACCCGCCCTCGGACGACATCTGCTACGCCACCTCCAACCGCCAGGCGGCCATCAAGTCCATCTCGCCCGAGTGCGATCTCGTGATCATCGTGGGCTCGGCGAACTCCTCGAACTCCGTGCGCCTCAAGGAGGTCGCCGCGGAGTACGGTGCCTCCCGCGCCGAGCGCGTGGACTTCGCCAGCCAGGTGGACGAGTCCTGGTTCGAGGGCGTCTCCACGGTGGGTTTGTCCTCCGGCGCCTCCGTCCCCGAGGTCCTCATCCAGGACGTGCTGGCCCTGCTGGCCGAGTACGGCTACGGGCAGGTGGACGAGGTGGTCACCGCGGAGGAGGACATCATGTTCTCCCTGCCCAAGGAGCTGCGTGCCGAGCTCAAGCGCGTGGGCGACGACTCGCGCGGCCTCGGCGGCCGCCGGACCGAGGGCTGAGCAGCCTGGACCAGCGCGACGACGACGACCGCACCGGGCTGACCGCCGCCGACGACGACGCCGCCACCCCGGAGTCCCGCGCGGCCGCCGTGCAGGACGCCCGGCGCGCGCTCGAGGCCGTGGGGTCCGTGCCGGACCTGGCCGGGACGGCCGTGGCGGTCATGGGCGTCTCCGGATCGGGCAAGACGGTGCTGGCGCTGCGCCTGGCCGCGGCCCTCGGCGTCCCGTTCGCGGAGGCGGACGAGTTCCACAGCCCCGAGGCCGTGGCGAAGATGGCCGGCGGCACCCCGCTCACCGACGCGGACCGGCTGCCCTGGCTGCATCGGATCCGGGACTGGACGGCGGGCGCCGCGGCCGAGCGCGGCGCCATCGTGACCTGCTCCGCCCTCAAGCGCTCCTACCGCGACCTGCTCCGGGACGGTCCGGCCCGCGTGGTGTTCCTCCACGTGGACGCGCCCCAGTCCGAGATCCGGGACCGGATGGCGCGGCGCCGGCACTACATGCCGCCGACGCTGCTGCACAGCCAGGCGGCCACGCTCGAGCCCCTCGAGGCGGACGAGCCCGGCGCCGTGCTGGCCAACGACTCGACCGTGGAGGACCTGACCGAGCGCGCCCTGCGCGTCCTGGCGGCCCGCTGAGCCCCGCCTGCAAGGCCGACGGCCCCGCCCCGGATCGCTCCGGGGACGGGGCCGTCCGCGTGGTGGAGGCGTGGCTCAGAGGCCGAAGACCCACACCAGCAGGGTCATCGAGGCCACGGAGATGAGCACGGCGGCGATGATGTTCAGCCACACGCCGCCCTTCACCATCTGGCCGATGGTGACGTAGCCGGAGCCGTACGCGATGGCGTTCGGCGGGGTGGCCACCGGCAGCATGAACGCGCAGGTGGCGGCGAGGGCCACGGGAGCGGCGAGCATGAGCGGCTCGACGCCGGTGCCCAGGGCCACGCCCGAGGCCACGGGCAGGAAGGTGGCCGCGGTGGCGGTGTTGGACGTCATCTCGGTGAGCAGCAGGATGCCGATCGCGGCGATCACCACGAGCACCCACACCGGGATCTCGCCCAGGCTGCGCACCTGCTCGCCGAGCCACGTGGACAGGCCGGACTTGGAGAACTGGCCGGACAGTGCCAGGCCGCCGCCGAAGAGCAGCAGCACGCCCCACGGGAGCTCCTTCGCGGCCTCCCAGTCCAGCAGGCGCACGCCGCGGCCGGCGCCGCCGCCGGCGGGCAGCAGGAAGAGGACGAGGCCCACGACCATGGCGATGGCAGCGTCGGAGAGCAGCGGGGAGTCGAGGCCGAGCACGTACTCGGACAGCAGCGGCACGGTGATCCAGGCCAGGGCGGCGAGGACGAAGATCACGAGGACCTTGGCCTCGGGGGCACTCATGCGGCCCAGACGCGCCAGCTCGGCGGCAATCAGGTCGCGGCCGCCGGGGACCTCGTCGATCTCCGGGCGGAACAGGACGCGGGTCAGCAGCAGCCAGCAGACCAGCAGCAGGACGACGGCGATCGGCACGCCCACGAGCATCCACTGGCCGAAGCCGATCTCGATGCCATGCTCGGCGGCCATGTGGCCGGCCAGCAGGGTGTTGGGCGGGGTGCCGATGATGGTGCCGAGGGAGCCGATGGAGGCAGCGTAGGCGATGCCGAGCATGAGCGCGGTGCCGAAGTTGGACTTCGTGAGCGAGCGGATCTCGGCCTGGGTGGGGGCCTCGCCGGGGGCGGACTGCTCGGCGGCGGGGACGGCGTCCGCGGCGAGGGCGTCCTCGGTGCCGTAGCGCTGGACCAGCACGAGGATGGACACGCCGATCGGCAGCATCATCACGGCGGTGGCGGTGTTGGACACCCACATGGAGATGAAGCCGGTGGCGATCATGAAGCCCAGGACCAGGTTCACGGTCTTGGCGCCCATGAGCTTGAGCACGCCGAGGGCGATGCGGCGGTGCAGGTTCCACCGCTGCATGGCCAGGGCGAGCATGAAGCCGCCCATGAACAGGAAGATGATGTTGTTGCCGTAGCTGGCGCCGATGGAGTCGAAGGTGACGCCGCCGTCCGACTCCGCGGCGGGCACGCCGAGCGGGAAGATGACGAGCGGCAGCAGGGCCGTGGCCGGGATGGGCAGGGCCTCGGTCATCCACCAGACCCCCATGAGCACGGCGGTGGCGGCGACGAGGCGGGGCCAGACGGCGAGGTCGCCCGGCATGAGCAGGTAGAGGCCGATCGCGAGGAGCGGGCCGGCCACGAGGCCGATGATGCGCTTGGTGTGCTCGCCGCCGGTCAGCGGCTGGTCGCGCATGCCCGGGGAGGTCTCGTGCTCGAACTCCTGGGCGGCGGCCTGCGGGTCGAAGCGCGAGACGTGTTCGTTCACGTTGCTCGGCGGCGGGACGGGGCGGGACGCCATGGGCGCCTCCTCACGGTTCGGGTTTCGAGTGCGGGCTGGCAACTCTCTGTGAGTTTCACGATAGCAAGTGATCTTGGACACACAGAACCGAGGCCGGCGCGCCGGCCGGGGCGGATCAGGCCTCCCGGGCCGGGTCCTCCCGCACGGCCTCCTCGCGCGCCGGGTCCTCCCGGCGACGGCGCAGCTCGTCCTGCTCGACGCCCTCGACGAGCTCGGGCGCGGAGAGCACGCGCGGCGCGGACTCGAGGGTGCGGATGTCCGGGGTCGGCGCCAGGCCCGGGTCCGCCTCCCGCAGCTTGCGGGCCGCCGGGAGCACGCGGGACTCCACGTTGCCGACGAGCTGGTTGTAGCGGTCCACCGTGGTCTTGAGGGAGCCGCCCATGCGGTCCAGGTGGGTGCCGAGGGTCCCCAGGCGCTCGTAGAGGTCCTTGGCGCTGGCGACCACCGTGTGCGCGTTCTCCGCGAGGGTGTCCTGGCGCCAGGCGTAGGCCACCGACTTCAGGGCGGTCAGCAGGGAGACGGGGGCGACGAGGGCGACGTTGCGGGAGAAGGCGTGGTCCAGCAGGCCGCCGTCCGCGTCCAGGGCGGCGGCGAGCAGGGACTCGGCCGGCAGGAAGCAGAGGACGAGCTCGGGGGAGTGCTCGAGGCCGGCCCAGTAGGCCTTGGCCGAGAGCTGGTCCACGTGGCGGCGCACCGCGGCCGCGTGCTGGGCGGCCAGGGCCTGCCGCCGCTCCCAGGCCTCCTCGCCGGGCTCGTCCGCGAGCGCCTCGGCGGCGAGGGCGTCCCCGATGGGGGCCTTGGCGTCCACGGCCATGCTCTTGCCTCCGGGCAGGGACACCAGCAGGTCCGGGCGCAGGCGCTCGCCGTCCCGGCCGCTGAGGGTGGACTGCTCCGAGAAGTCCACATGGTGGAGCATCCCGGCGGCCTCCACCACGCGGCGCAGCTGGGCCTCGCCCCAGTGTCCGCGTGCGGAGGTGGAGCGCAGGGTGGCCATCAGGGAGGTGGTCTGGTTCAGCAGGTCCCGGTCCGTGGCCGCGGCGGCGCGCAGCTGCTCCCCGAGGCGGCCGAACTGCGCGGCGCGGTCCCGTTCGAGCACGCCCACCTGCTCCTGGAGGGCGGTGAGCTGCTGCCCCAGGGGGGTGAGGGTGGAGAGCACGCGGGCCTCGGAGCGCTGCCGCTCCACGTCCTCCGCGCGCGCGGCCGCCAAGGCCCGGTGCTCCGCGCGGGCGGCGGCGAGCTCCTCTCGCGCCCCCTGGTGCTCGACGCGCAGGGCGGCCAGCTCCTGCTCCGCGCGGCGGGCCTCCTCACCGCCGCCGGCCGCGCGGCGCCACATGAGCCAGGCGCCCGTCAGGGCGCCGACCACGAGGCCGAGGGCGAGGGCGAGCAGCAGGCTGAGGATGTCCATGCCTCCACCCTTCCAGGCGGGGCGGACGCGTTAAGCGGCGGCGCGCCGTCGTCGTGCGGCCGGACCCGCCGCCGGCCCGCCTCGGAACCCGCCTCCGCGGGCGCGCCCGGCTCAGCCGAACAGCGGGTTCGGGCCGTTGGCGACCACCTGGGGGTCGCCGTCGACCTGCGCGGCGATCCCGGCCCCGGGGACGCCGGGCAGGTAGGTGAAGACGAGGCGCACGGAGGCCAGGGCGGCGGCGTCGAAGGCCTCCACGGCCACGGCGGGGCGCGGGCCGTCTTCGGTGGCGGCCTCGCCCTCGAACACGGCCACCGCGCGGGCCGGGCGCGGGCTGATCTTCGCCACCTCGGCGGCGGCCTGCTCCGGCTCGAGGTCCGGGTGCTCCCACATGCCGCGCTGGCCGTCGGCGGTGACGGCCAGGATGGTCGGATGGAACACGGGCCGGCGCCCGAGCGTGTCGAACACGTGCTCCACGGCGAGCGTGATCAGCGGCAGCAGGTCTCGCGTGGGCGGGGTGGGGGTCGCGTCGGAGGGGGTCGAGGTGCTCACCGGCCCGAGGCTACCGGGCCTGTCCGGCGGCGGACAGGCGGGCCTAGCGTGGAGCGCATGGAGCTGCTCATCGCCCCCGGGGACATCACCGCCACCACCGCAGACGTCGTCGTCAACGCCGCCAACTCCACCCTGCTCGGCGGGGGCGGGGTGGACGGGGCGATCCACCGGCGTGGCGGGCCCGAGATCCTCGCCGAGTGCCGCCGCCTGCGCGAGACCGAGCTGCCGGGCGGGCTACCCGCCGGGCAGGCCGTGGCGACGACGGCGGGCCGCCTCCCGGCCCGCTGGGTCGTCCACACGGTGGGCCCGGTGTGGGCGAAGACGATCGACAAGTCGGCGACCCTGGCCTCCTGCTACCGGGAGTCCCTGCGGGTGGCCGCGGAGCTCGGCGCCCGGTCGGTGGCGTTCCCGGCCATCTCGGCCGGCGTCTACGGCTGGCCCATGGACGACGCGGCCCGGATCGCGGTGACCACGTGCCGGGAGGTCGCCGCCCAGGGGGCCGGGTCGGTGGAGCGGGTGCTCTTCGTGCCGTTCGGCGAGCGCGCCGAGGCCGCCTTCCGCGCGGCGCTGGACGCCCCGGACGCGACCGGGGCGCCGGCCGCCTCCTGAGGCCTGCCGTCGGCGCCGCGCGGACCGGCCCTCAGCGCCCGGCCGGGGCCGGCGAGTCCGCCCGCCGCCACGCGAGCACGGTGAGCACCAGGCCGGCCGCGCCGATCCCCACGAGCACCAGCCCGACGGCGGGCAGCCCGATCCGGGCGCCCAGCAGGCCGGCCAGCGGGTAGGTGAGCAGGAAGCAGGCGTGGGAGAGCGAGAACTGCGCGGCGAACACGGCCGGCCGGTTCTGCTCGGTGCTGTTGCGGCGCAGCAGCCGGGCCGAGGGCGTCAGCACGGCCGAGGTGGCCGCCCCCAGCAGCGTCCACAGCAGCAGGAGGGCGGCCCACTGCGCGCCGCCGGCCGGTGCGCCCATCACGACGACGGCGGCCAGCAGCAGCACCGGCAGCGCGGCGGCGCCGGCGAGCATCACGCGGCGGTCGGGGACGGCGTCCAGCACGCGGGGAAGCCCCAGGGCGACGAGCATCGAGCCGCCGCCGTACGCGGCGAGCAGGAGGGCGACGTCCTGCTGGGGGCGGCCGAGGTCGGCCTGCACGAGCACCACGGTGTTGACGATGACCATCGCCGTCGTCGTCGCCACCACGAGGTTGACGCCGAGCAGGCCGCGCAGCTCGAGGCGCGCCCAGTAGGCCCGGGTGCCCCGGGTGAGCCGGTCCAGGAACGGGGCCGGCTCCGGGGCCTGGATCGCGGGGAACCGGGCCAGCGCCACGAGCGCGGCGGACACGAGGAAGCCGATCACCGTGCCGAAGAAAAGGTTGTTGTACGCCGTCACCGTCAGCAGGGCGGCGGCGAGCAGGGGGCTGAGGAGGGATTCGAGGTCGTAGGCCAGGCGGGAGAGGGAGAGGGCCCGGGTGTACTCGCGCTCGTCCGGCAGCACGGAGGGGATCACGGCCTGGAAGGTGGGCGTGAATGTGGCCGAGGCGGACTGCAGCAGGAAGATCAGCACGTACGTCTGCCAGGCCTCGGTGACGAAGGGCAGGGAGACGGCGACGCCGGCCCGCACCAGGTCCGCGCCGATCAGCACGCGGCGGGCGGGCAGGCGGGACACGAGTGCGGTGGTCACGGGGGAGACGAGCACATAGGCGACCATCTTGATGGCCATGACGGTGCCCATGACGGCGCCGGCGTCCGACCCGGCGATGTCGTAGGCCAGCAGGCCCAGGGCGACGGTGAGCAGCCCGGTGCCCAGCAGCGCGATGATCTGCGCGCTGAACAGCCGGGCGTACGTGGGGTTCCGCAGGACGGCGAGCATGGGTCTCTCCTGGAAGGCGGCGGGGACGACGGCGGGGCGCGGCGTGGGCGCTCAGTCCCGGGGCGCGTGGGTGTGGCGGAGGGGCTGGCCGGGGCCGGCGGAGTGTTCGGCCTGCCGGATGGCCTCGAGGACCAGGGTGACGGCGTGCTCGTCGGTGAGCCGGTAGAGGACGCGGGTGCCCTCGTGGCGGGTGGTGACCATGCGGGCCATGCGCATCTTGGCCAGGTGCTGGGAGACGGCGGCCGGCTTGCGGTCCACGGCCTCGGCGAGGGCGTTGACGGGGAGCTCCTCATCGCGGTGGAGGGCGAGCACGAGGCGGATGCGGGTGGCGTCCGAGAGGAGGCGCAGGACCTCGGCGGCCATCTCCACGTGGTCGGGGAAGGGCTCGGGGGTGCCGATTATCTTCGTATCTGCATGCATACGCAGATAGTAGGGCACGGCGGCACCAAAGGCGTCACCCGAAGATTGAGTGGAGTTCACTCAAGTTGGGGGAATAGGTCTCCGGCGGGGTGTGTTGTGAGGGGCAGACGCCGCGGTCCGCGGCGCCACCCGACCACTGAGGAGAGTGACCTGACATGGCTCGTCCCATCGATCCCTTCCGCGAGATGGAGCGCCCCTTCCGTGAGATGGAGCGCCTCGTGAACGGCCTGACCCGCACCAGCGGCACCGCGTCCATGCCCATGAACCTGTTCCGCGAGGGCGACCGCTTCGTGGCGGAGGTCGAGCTGCCCGGCGTCGATCCGGCCTCGATCGACGTCGACGTGGAGGAGCGCACCCTCACCGTGCGCGCCGAGCGCAAGGAGAGCCCGGCCGGCGAGGACCGCCGCTGGCTCACCCGTGAGCGCTCCGCCGGCACCTTCGCCCGCCAGCTCACCCTCGGAGAGGGCCTGGCCCTGGACCGCATCGAGGCGGACTACGAGGACGGCGTCCTCACCCTGACCATCCCGGTGGCCGAGCAGGCCAAGCCGCGGAAGATCTCGGTGAAGCACTCGGGCGCCGGGGCCGGCGCGGGGCAGACCGTGCCCGGCGAGACCGCCGAGACCGCCGAGGTCGAGGAGCGCTCGGCCGAGCAGGAGGCCGCCCAGAACGGCGGCGCCCCGCAGGCCTGATCGCCTCCGGTTCGCAGCACTGAGCCCGACGGGGCCGTCCGCACGGACGGCCCCGTCGTCGTGTCCGGGGTGCGCCGTAGGATCGCGCCATGGTGAAGAAGCTCGAGCAGAACATGGGCGCGGACGCCATGCGCGCCGCCACCGGGCGCGACCACGCGGGCTGGCGCGCCGTGCTGCAGGACGCCGGGGCGCAGCAGTGGTCCCACCCCCGGATCGCGGCCTACCTCGTGGAGGAGCACGGCGTGGACGGGTGGTGGGCGCAGGGCATCACCGTGGACTACGAGCAGGCGCACCAGGGGCGGCTGCCCGGCCAGCAGGCGGACGGCACGTTCAGCGTGGGCCTGACCCGCACGGTGCCGGGGGAGCGGCTGGAGGCGCTCGCCCGGGTGGAGGCGGCGGTGAGCGCCGTCCACGGCGAGCCGCACGGCAGGAACCTGACGGCGAGCCAGCCGGTGGTGCGGTGGCGGCTTCCCGACGGCGGCCGGCTCGCCGCCGCCGCGCAGGCCCCGAACAAGACCGGCACCCCCGTGAACCTCACGATGCAGAGGCTGCCGGACGCGGCCGCCGTCGAGCCGACGCGGCGCGCGCTGGAGGAGCTGCTGGAGGCCGCCCGCTCCGGCGAGGGTCCGGTGGCGACGCCCGGACGGTGAGGCGGGGGAGCGGGGCCCGCGGAGCGAGGCCGCGCCGGTAGACTCATAGACCGTGGCTTTGACTATCGGATTCGTGGGACTGCCCAACGTGGGCAAGTCGACCCTGTTCAACGCGCTGACGCGCCAGACCGTGCTCGCGGCGAACTACCCGTTCGCGACGATCGAGCCGAACGTGGGCGTGGTGAACCTGCCCGACGAGCGCCTGCCGCAGCTGGCCGAGATCTTCGGCTCCGAGCGCATCCTGCCGGCCACGGTGTCCTTCGTGGACATCGCCGGCATCGTGAAGGGCGCCTCCGAGGGGGAGGGCCTGGGCAACCAGTTCCTGGCGAACATCCGCGAGGCCCACGCGATCGCCCAGGTGGTGCGCGCGTTCGACGACGGCGACGTCGTCCACGTGGACGGCAAGGTGGACCCGGCCTCGGACATGGAGACCATCAACACCGAGCTGATCATCGCGGACATGCAGACCGTGGAGAAGGCGATCCCGCGCGTCGAGAAGGAGGTCAAGGGCAAGAAGAAGGAGCCCGCCGACCTCGAGGCGCTCAAGGCCGCCCTGGCCGTGCTGGAGCGCGGCGACACGATCTTCTCCGCGATCGAGAAGGACAAGCTGGACATGGACCGGCTGCGGGAGCTGAGCCTGCTCACCGCCAAGCCGTTCATCTACGTGTTCAACTCGGACGAGGGTGTGCTGGGGGACGAGGCCAAGCAGCAGGAGCTGCGCGATCTGGTGGCCCCCGCCGACGCCGTGTTCCTGGACGCCAAGCTCGAGTCCGACCTCGTGGAGCTCTCTGAGGAGGAGGCCGCCGAGATGCTGGAGATGGCCGGGCAGGACGAGTCCGGCCTGGACCAGCTCGCCCGCGTCGGCTTCTCCACCCTCGGCCTGCAGACGTACCTCACCGCCGGTCCCAAAGAGACCCGCGCCTGGACCATCCCGGTCGGCGCGACGGCGCCCGAGGCGGCCGGTGTGATCCATACCGACTTCCAGCGCGGTTTCATCAAGGCGGAGATCGTGTCCTTCGACGACCTGATCGCCGCCGGGTCCATGGCCGACGCCAAGGCCGCCGGCAAGGTGCGCATGGAGGGCAAGGACTACGTCATGAAGGACGGCGACGTGGTTGAATTCAGGTTCAATGTCTAAAAAGGGCGTCTGACCAGGGGTTTTGCCTTCGCAGCTTCTGATCTGGCTCGTCAGTCGAGTTCCGATCTACCATCAGTTGCTAAGCGTTTGCCCCGCTGACCTGGGACTTTGATCGGCCCCTGCGGAGCTTCCGCAGGGGCCGATCCTGCTCCCTGCGGTGCGGTAGCGCCTCTGGGACGCAGCCTCGGCTGGCCAATGCTGCGGAGGGTTCGAGTCGTTCGACGCGCGATCTCTCGGCAGGTGCGCTGACTCAATAAGCAGCCTGACTCAAAAGTCAGTCGCATCAACGACGCCCCGGTTCACTGGGGCAGGTCACGTTCCTCCAGAGTGCGAGTGATTTCGTCCCACTGGGAGCTCGCGATCAGTTGGTTGTGCCGGCGCAAGGCGGTCTGCCATAACCCGAACTCCGCTGGGAGCTCGCGCCACGAGATGCCGGTGCGGGTCTTGTAGAGCGCCGCGTCGACGATCGTGCGTATGTCAGTGCGTGGCCGCCCGCGGCGAGGGCCCTCTTCTGTGCGAACGATGTGCTTGATCCAGCTCCATTGCTCATCTGTGAGTCGTTGATAGTCGGGCTGGAGGCCCTCGATGTCGCTGCCGCCGTCACCAGCCTTCGCCTGGTCATCGATTCGCACGGCTTTGACCACGCCGCGGATGACAGCGCATTCGGTGCATTGGACGGTTGGCTCAACGTAGCGAGGGGAATGCCCGACCAAGGTCTCGACATGCTGGCAGGTCAGTTCCACTCGCCAAGTGGCGCTGCGGTCGATGTGCAATGAGGGTGGGTATAGGAGCTGTCGGAGCTCATCGCGCTGAGTCGGCGAAAGTGGCGGGAACGGGCAGCACAGATGGCAGTGCTCCACCCTGTTGTTCTCGAGACGCCAACCCCCCATGTTGCATGCCGTGTGCTCGGCTCGGAACTCGGCGTTGTCGGCATCGATCAGCGTAAGGCTCTCTTCATCAGTTCCCAGGGCTGGCTCACCGAGAAGGGCACGCCCACACGCGCGACATGGTTCGCCCGCTGCATAGGCTTCGTACGTCAGCTGCAGGTCGTCGCCGGCCCGCTCCATCCGCTTTGCCTCCGCTGCTTGAGCCCACGATTCCGAGAGCAGTGCCCTGCTGAGTGGTTTGTGCAGGACGCGGGGGAGAGCCGTCGAGCTCCCGTCGGGCACCTGCTGCGAATCGGGCATCGTCATGCTCTCCTTCGAGGTCTGATGCGGCCGCAGTGCGAGTCGTGCGCGACCCGTCTCGACCGCACTGGAAGCGATAACTTCCTGGAAGTCATGACTACCAGACTCGAGGCTGGTCGTGTGACAGATCCACTGAAAAAGGTGCTCGGAGCGCAGGTGCGCGATCTGCGCCTTGCGCGCCGTCTGTCGCAAGAAGGTCTCGCCGAGGAGCTCGGTGTCTCGACTCGGTACCTCGCCGGCATCGAGCGCGGGGAGCGCAACCTCACTCTGGACTCCATTGATGCTCTGGCGGAGCAACTTGGTGTTGAGGCGCAGACACTGGTCGTCCGTCAGTGACGTTCGCTGCGTGAGCTGGAGGGCCACTGCGTCACACCGGAGACCGACGCACTGGTCGATCGCCGGTCCACGTTCCCGATGAGTGGCCGCGTCAGCTCGCTGAACGTGACGGCAGCAGCGGCTGTGGCGTTCTACGCGACGCGGTGATGATGAGGGAGGCCCGAGTGTCAGTGGCACCCGATATCGTGAGGGCAAGCAACCCAAGACCGTGACTGCGCAGTGGCGCGGAGGAGGACGACCTATGGCACCGACCACCAAAGAGGCGCAGCGAGCCGAGTTACACAAGACGATCTGGCGGATCGCGAACGACCTGCGTGGCAGCGTCGACGGGTGGGACTTCAAGTCCTACGTGCTGGGCATGCTGTTCTATCGTTTCATCTCCGAGAACCTCACGGCGTACATCAATCGCGGCGAGCACGAGGCTGGCCACGCGTCGTTCGACTACGCGCACATGCCCGACTCGCAGGCGGACTTCGCGCGCGGCGAGGTCGTCGCCGAGAAGGGCTTCTTCATCCTGCCGTCCGACCTGTTTGTCAACGTCCGGGCGCGTGCGGCGGGCGACGAGAACCTCAATGAGACGCTCGAGCGGGTCTTCAAGAACATCGAAGCGTCGGCACTGGGCACCGACAGCGAGGACGACATCAAGGGTCTATTCGACGACCTGGATGTTAACAGCAACAAGCTCGGCTCAACGGTCGCCAAGCGGAACCAGAAGCTAGTGAAGCTGCTCGACGCGATCGGCGACCTCCCCCTGGGGCGGTGGGAAGACAACTCGATCGACCTGTTCGGCGATGCCTACGAGTACTTGATGCAGATGTACGCCGCCAACGCAGGCAAGTCCGGTGGCGAGTACTACACGCCGCAAGAGGTCTCCGAGCTGCTGGCGCGCATCACAGTCGTCGGCAAGAAGCAGGTCAACAAGGTCTACGACCCTGCCGTCGGCTCGGGTTCGCTGCTGCTGAAGTTCGACAAGGTACTCGGGAAGAACAACGTCCGCCAGGGGTTCTACGGTCAGGAGATCAACCTGACCACGTACAACCTCGCTCGGATCAACATGTTCCTGCACGACGTCAATTACGCGGACTTCAACCTCGCGCACGGCGACACCCTGATCGATCCCCAGCACTGGGACGACGAGCCGTTCGAGGCGATCGTCTCCAATCCGCCCTACTCGATCAAGTGGGAGGGCGACGCCAACCCGCTGCTGATCAACGACGAGCGGTTCGCACCGGCAGGAGTCCTCGCGCCGAAGTCGAAGGCCGACCTCGCCTTCACGATGCACATGCTCAGCTGGCTGGCGGTCAACGGCACAGCGGCGATCGTTGAGTTCCCTGGCGTGCTGTACCGCAGCGGGGCGGAGAAGAAGATCCGCCAATACCTCATCGACAACAACTACGTCGACGCGGTCATCCAGCTTCCGCCGGACCTGTTCTTCGGCACGACGATCGCGACCTGCATCCTCGTGCTGAAGAAGTCGAAGAAGACCAGCGACGTGCTGTTCATTGACGCGTCAGCCGAGTTCAAGCGCGTCGGCAACAAGAACAAGCTGCTCGAGGAGCACCAGGCGAGGATCCTCGGAGCGTTCACGGCGCGCGAGCCTGAAGACTACTTCACCACCGTCGTCAGCAACGAGGACATCGCCGCTAACGACTACAACATTGCGGTGTCGTCGTATGTCGAGGCCGAGGACACTCGCGAGGAAGTCGACATCACGGAGCTGAACGCCGAGATCGCGCGCATCGTGGCGCGCCAGGCTGAGCTCCGCACGGCGATCGACGAGATCGTGGCGGATCTGGAGGGCGCGCGGTCATGACGGACATGCCCAACTGGGAAGGCTTCATGATCCCGACGCTCAAGGTGATGAGCGATGGCATCATCCGCCACTGGCGCGAGTTTCAGCCTCTCGTAGCTGATCAGGCGCAGCTCACCGATGAGCAGAGGAAGGAGATGCTTCCGTCAGGGAGCGCGCTCAAGTATGAGAACCGTATCGGCTGGGGTGTCTCGTTCTTGACGAACGTCGGCGCGCTCAGGCGTCCGAAGCGTGGTCACTACCAGATCACTGATGCCGGCAAGCAGCTCATCGAGCTGTTTCCGAATGGTGCCAAGGAACGTGACATCAAAGCGCTCGGTGCAGATCCCAGCTCGCCGATCCGCGAGTACGTGGCGACCACGACCCGCAAGACGAGCGAGTCTGCAACGACCGCTCCGACCGAAGAGTCGTCGATGACTCCTACCGAGCAGGTGCAGAGCGGCGTCGAGCGAATCCACGACGAGATCGCGGTCGAGCTGCTCACTCGGCTGCAGGACAAAGAACCAGGCTTCTTCGAGCAGGCGGTTGTCGATCTCCTGCTGTCAATGGGCTACGGCGGCACCACCGGGGCCGGCAGCGTCACCCAGCTCACCAACGACGGAGGCATAGACGGTGTCATCGACCAGGACATCCTCGGCCTCAACCGCGTCTACATCCAGGCCAAGCGTTACCAAGACGGCAACACTGTCGGACGCCCCGACCTCCAGGCGTTCGTTGGAGCACTCAGCGGCAAAGCCGACAGCGGCGTCTTCATCACGACCAGCCGCTTCTCGGACGGCGCACGTACCTACGCCGAGAATGTGCCGACCCGCATCATCCTGATCGACGGCAAGCGCCTCACCAGCCTCATGATCCGATACGGCGTCGGCGTGCAAGTGAAAGAGACCTACAAGGTCGTCGAGATCGACGAGGACTTCTTCGCATGAGCCGCATCGATGACCTAATTCAGGAGTTGTGCCCGGACGGGGTGGAGCACAAGACTCTCGGTGAGGCTGGGAAGTTTATTCGTGGGAGTGGCCTTCAGAAGGCCGACCTTCGTGAAGAAGGTGTCCCCGCTGTTCACTATGGGCAGATCCACACCTTCTACGGCGTCTACGCGACTGAGACGAAGTCTTTCACCGATCCATTGATCGCAGCGAAGCTTCGTCATGCGCAGCCTGGCGACCTGCTGATCGCTACAACGAGCGAGGATGACGATGCGGTCGCGAAGGCGACGGCATGGCTCGGGGACTCTGATGTCGTCCTTAGTGGCGACGCCTACATCTATCGCCACGAGCTTGATCCGAAGTACATGGCGTATTTCTTCCAGTCATCGTCATTTCAAGATCAGAAACGGCGCTTCGTCTCTGGGACGAAGGTGCGCCGCGTGTCTGGTGCTTCGTTGGAGAAGATCCGGATCCCTGTGCCGCCTCTCGAGGTGCAGCGCGAGATCGTGCGAGTGTTGGATAAGTTCACTGAGCTGGAAGTGGCGCTGGAAGCGGAGCTGGAAGCGGAGCTGGAAGCCCGGCGCGCCCAGTACGAGCACTATCGTCACGAGGTGCTCTCCTCATCAAACGGAGCAGCGCTGACGTCGGTAGGCGAAATAGTTCACGGGGTTTCGTCCGGACGGAATAAGTCTCGATCAGAGGGCGGCGCGTACCCGGTGTACGGATCCACTGGTCAGATCGGGACAACGAACGCACCCGCGTACTCCGGACTAGCTTTGCTCATCGCCCGCGTCGGTGCGAACGCTGGCCGCGTGAACATAGTTGACGGTGAATATGACGTGTCCGACAACACGCTGGTCGTCACCCCCGCCGAGGCATGGGACGTCTACTACGCGTATCACCAGCTCACGAACATGCGTTTGAATCAGTACGCGGTAGGCGGCGGTCAACCGCTAGTGACAGGGAAGCTGATCAAAGCGTTGAAGGTTGCATTGCCACACGTCGACGAGCAACGGCGTATTGCTGGCGTGCTCGACAAGTTTGACGCTCTCGTGAACGACATCAGCATCGGCCTTCCTGCCGAGCTCGCCGCTCGCCGCAAGCAGTACGACTACTACCGTGACCGTCTCCTCACCTTCAAGGAGGCGGCGTAGATGGCTGTTGTTGCCCATGAAACAGTCGCGAGCTTAGCCGACGAGGTATTGCGAGACATCGCTGACTCGCGTACCGCCCTAATTTACGCTCCGAACTCAGTCGGTAAAACTCGGCTGGCGCAGCATCTTAAGGATCGTGATCCAGAGGGGGTCATCCTCTACAACTCGTTCATTGAAGACGAATTCACCTGGGACAATGAGCAATTCGTGCTCAAGGTGGATTTGGGTTCAGATCTATTCGAATCTGTAATTGCGCAAGGCCTTGACGGTGCGATCATCGACAACTTTCGAGCATACACTAGCGGGCGCATTGAACCGCGACTCGACCTCATAAATGGCGAGGTTAGCTTTGGCGTCCAGACGGGAGGTGATGATTCGCTGGACAACATTAAGATTTCACGAGCTGAGGAAAGCATATTCGTTTGGAGTGTCTATCAGGCCGTCCTAAATGAAGCAATAGAAACTCGTGCCGATAATCCCGAGCTGCGATCCACGACTGACTATGATCAATTATCGATCGCCGTTATCGATGATCCAGTCTCCTCGATGGACGATGTGCGCATCGTGTCTGTGGCACTTGCGCTCGTGGAACTTGTTGAGCGGGCCGCGGCTTTGGACTTCAAGTTTGTGATCTCTACCCACCATGCGCTCTTCTTTAATATTCTTTTTAATTCACTGGGCCGAAAGAGGAGTAGGACTCGACCGTATGTCCTTGCGCGCAATTCGTCTTCCGGATGGACACTTGCCAATCAGTCAAACGATTCGCCTTTCAGTTATCATCTCCAAATAATTGAAGGTATCCAGAGGGCAATCGCGGAGGATGAAATTGAGCGAGTGCACTTCAATCAGTTCCGGGCGCTGCTAGAGAAGACGGCGAACTTCCTGGGTCGCACAGGTGGGTGGAGCGGCCTGTTGGTGGGGCCGAATGCTGCCCTGCTGACGAGAGTTTTGAATCTGTACAGTCATGACCGCTTCGCCGAGATCGAAACATCTAAGGTCGCGGATGAGTACAAAGAGGCATTTAGAGATGAGTTTTACGAGTTTCTGAAGGCGTTTGGATGGGCGGGTGCGTCATGAGTGAAGCAGCGGCACGCAAGTTTGATCCGATCGCGATCTCTTCTGAGAGCACGGTCGTCGCTGAGTATGTTCACGATGCGTCGCAGGCTGATGCGTACCAGTCGGAGTCTGCACTCGAGAAGGAGGTGATCCGGCTCCTCGAGGGACAGGCGTACGACTACCTGCCGATCACATCAGAGGCCCAGCTGGTCGCGAATCTGCGCATGCAACTCGAGAAGGTCAACAGGATGACCTTCTCGGATGCCGAGTGGGAGCGGTTCTTCACGACGAAGGTCGCAGGTGCCAACGACGGCATCGTCGAGAAGACCGTGCGTGTGCAGGAGGATCACGTCCAGATCCTCAAGCGCGACGACGGGACGACGAAGAACATCGCGCTGATCGACAAGACGAACATCCACAACAATCAACTGCAGGTCATTAACCAGTACGAGATCGTGCGCGGCGGGGGTGACGCCGGCGACGGCGGTGCGAAGCACGCCACCCGTTACGACGTGACCGTGCTCGTCAACGGGCTCCCGATGGTGCACATCGAACTGAAGCGTCGCGGCGTCGACATCCGCGAGGCGTTCAACCAGATCAACCGCTACCAGCGCGACAGCTTCTGGGCGGGCTCTGGCCTGTTCGAGTACGTGCAGCTGTTCGTGATCAGCAACGGCACGCTCACGAAGTACTACTCCAACAGCACTCGCAACAGGCACCTGGCCGAGCAGAAGAAGGCGAGTGGTGCGGGCAAGGGGAAGAAGTCGAGCAACTCGTTCGAGTTCACCAGCTGGTGGGCCGACGCGAACAACAAGCCGATCACCGAGCTGACGGCGTTCGTGAAGACCTTCTTCGCGAAGCATGCGCTGCTGAACATCCTCACGAAGTACTGCGTGCTCACCGCGGATCGCGACCTGCTGGTTATGCGGCCGTACCAAATCGCCGCCACCGAGCGGATCCTGCAGAAGATCCAGATCTCGACGAACTACAAGACGCTCGGCACACTCGATGCCGGAGGATACGTCTGGCATACGACGGGTTCGGGTAAGACGCTCACTTCGTTCAAGGCAGCGCAGCTCGCATCGAAGATGCCGAGTGTGGACAAGGTGCTTTTCGTAGTCGACCGCAAAGACCTCGACTACCAGACGATGCGTGAGTACGACCGTTTCGAGAAAGGGGCGGCGAACTCGAACACGTCGACGGCGGTACTGAAGAAGCAGCTCGAAGACCCCGGCGCGCGGATCATCATCACCACGATCCAGAAGCTGTCGACGTTCATCAAGGCGAACAAGGGCCACGAGGTATTCTCGGGCCACGCGGTGATCATCTTCGATGAGTGCCACCGCTCGCAGTTCGGCGACATGCACACCGATATCACACGCGCGTTCAAGAAGTACAACCTGTTCGGGTTCACCGGCACCCCTATCTTCGCCGCGAACGCCGGGAGCGGTGGTAACCCTCAGCTGCGCACAACCGAGCAGGCGTTCGGCGACAAGCTGCACACGTACACGATCGTCGACGCCATCACCGACAAGAACGTGCTGCCGTTCCGGATCGACTACATCAACACCATCAAGATCGGGGACCCCGACGACTCGCAGGTGTCAGCGATCGACCGTGAGCGAGCGCTCTTGGACGTGCGTCGGATCCGGGACGTTGTGGCGTACACCCTGGAGCACTTCGATCAGAAGACGAAGCGCTCATCGAGCTACGAACACGCAGTTGTGACGAACGTCGCCGACTCAGTGCGGGGTCGGCGACAGGCAGAGGCACTCAAGGAGCGGAAGCGGGTTCGCGGATTCAACGCGCTGTTCGCGACCGCGTCGATCGATGCCGCGCGCCGCTACTACAACCAGTTCCAGCTGCAGATGGAGGAGCTGCCACCGGACAAGCGTCTGAAGGTCGGGCTGATCTTCAGCTACGGCGCGAACGAGGCCGAAGCCGACGGAATTCTCGATGATGAAGCGTTCGACACCGATGCGCTCGACCGTGGCACGCGCTCGTTCCTGGAAGACGCGATCCAGGACTACAACGACATGTTCGGGACCAGCTACGACACGAGCGCGGATCGGTTCCAGAACTACTACAAAGACCTGTCGCAGCGGATGAAGAACCGCGAGATCGACCTGGTCATCGTGGTGAACATGTTCCTCACAGGCTTCGACGCGACCACACTGAACACGCTGTTCGTCGACAAGAACCTGCGCGCCCATGGCCTGCTTCAGGCGTACTCGCGCACCAATCGCATCCTCAACTCGGTGAAGACCTATGGCAACATCGTCGCCTTCCGCGACCTCGAGGAAGAGACGAACGCCGCGCTGGAGCTCTTCGGCAACAAGGACGCCCGCGGCGTCGTCCTGCTGAAACCGTACGGCGACTACTTCGGTGAGTACGTCGACAAGGTCACCGCACTGCTCACGCACTTCCCGATCGGGCAGCAGATCGTGGGGGAGCAGGCGCAGAAGCACGTCATCCAGCTGTTCGGCGCAATCCTGCGGCTGCAGAACATCCTCACGTCCTTCGACGACTTCGACGGCAACGATCCGCTCACTGAGCGGCAGCGGCAGGACTACACCAGCATCTACTTGCGCCTCCGCGACGAATTCACGCGCGATCGCGACGGCGACAAGGAAGTCATCAACGATGACGTCGTGTTCGAGATCGAGCTCGTCAAGCAGGTCGAGATCAACGTCGACTACATCCTCATGCTCGTCGAGAAGCTCCGCGCCGAGAAGGGCGACGGAGACGATAAGGAAGTCCGCGCCGAGATCACCCGCGCCGTCGACGCGAGCCCGAGCCTGCGCAGCAAGCGCGACCTCGTCGAGGAATTCGTCGAGTCGGTGTCGCTGCAGGGCGCGGTTGATGAGCAGTGGCAGGCGTATGTCGCCGCGAAGCGTGAGACCGAGCTTCAGGAGCTCATCGAAGCGCACAAGCTCAGACTGGAGGAGACGCAGTCGTTCGTAGATGCGGCATTCCGGGACGGCCAGCTGCGCACAGCGGGGACGGAGATCACCCGCATCCTGCCGCCCGTGTCACGGTTCAACCGTGAGTCCAACCACGGCGACAAGAAGAAGCGGGTCATCGGAGCCCTGTCCAGGTTCTTCGAGCGGTTCCGCGGACTTGCCTCGGGGGGTGAAGAGTCCAGGGACTGAGGCTAGCAAAGAGTGAAATCATGGGCTCATGACCGAGGACAACCCCGATCGCCCGCCGAAGGTCATCCGCTGTGAGCACTGGTCTGAGGAGCTTAGTCGCTTCGGCGACTGGCGCCACCATGAGGACCCTCACGCGTGCGACTGGGGGAACCATGATGGCGAGTGTCCGCGCTGGTCCCGCGCGGCCGATCAGTAGCGCGCGCCGCCGCATCGGTGCAGATCTTGCCCGTCGCGGCATGCTCCGAGCTGTACCACGACGCCTGACGCCAACCCCTAAATCTTCGAAGGTGTGACCCTGGTCGGCAGCGTCCCACCGGCGCAGATGGGCCGTCACCAACGCCCCGATAGTCGACTAAAAACCGCTGTCAGAGGGCCGAGCCACCTCGATCTGTCGCCTCTGGCAGACCTATACAACCCACATGTTTGCCCGTGCCGGAATGCGGTGGAGTTCCGGTTCAACGTGTAAGGTTTTTTGTGGGGTTGGGGGGCTAGCTCTCCTACGCCGTCGCGCTCCTCCTGCTCAGCGTCTCGCCCAGCCAGCCCCATAGCATCGTCCGCAGCTTGTTCGCCACATGGAACGTGAGCCCCTGGTCCACGCCGTACCGGTGTCCGCCGGGCATGGCGAGGATGTGGGCGGGCTTGCGGTCGGCGTGGGTGGCGATCACGTCGAACACTGCCATCCGGCGCAGCGCCGCGGTGTCCTCGTGGGCCAGGACCAGCCGATGCCCGTCCCCGTCCTCACCCTCCTCAACGTGTGAGCCCGGTGGGGGAGCAGGCCATCACCAGGCGCCCGACGTCGCGGGCGGTCGCGGTCAGGTCCTCTGCCGTCCGGCGGATCGCTGTCGCCAAGTCCTGGGGGCCGCGGCCAATGGGCACGATCGCGGTGATGCCCTCGCCGTAGAGGGCGTCCGTGTCCTGGCCCACGGAGCCGGCGAGGACGATCACCGGGATCACACGGCCGGCTGCGCGCACGGCCTGGGCCACGCCGATCGGCACTTTCCCGGCCAAGGACTGGCCGTCGATGCGCCCCTCCCCGGTGATGACGAGGTCAGCGGTCTTCACGAGGTCGTGGAAACCCGCCGTCTCGAGGACGACGTCGATACCCGGCTTCAAGGTGGCCCCGATGAAGGCGTGCAGGCCACCGGCGAGACCCCCCGCCGCTCCCGAACCGGGGAGCGCGTCGATCGCCACCCCGAGGTCCCGCTCGACGATGCCCGCGAGATGGACCAGTCCTGTGTCCAAGCTCGCCACTGATGCAGCATCCGCCCCCTTCTGGGGGCCGAACACGTGGGCTGCACCCTGCGATCCCGTGAGGGGGTTGCTGATGTCGCACATCACCTCCACGTCGACGTCGCGGAGCCGGTCTCGTGCCGGGGTGGAGTCGATCCGCGCAATCCGGGTGAGGGTGTCGCCGGTCGGGACGATCTCCTCGCCTGCGGCGTCGAGGAACCGGACGCCGAGCGCTGCGGCAGCGCCCGTGCCGCCGTCCGTCGTGGCGCTCCCGCCGGCCCCGACGATGACTTTGCGCGCGCCGGCGGACACCGCGTCGAGGATCTGCTCGCCGACTCCGAACGTCGTGGCCCGCCCCGTGTCCTCGCGTCCGGAGGCGAGCGGGAGCCCGGCACATGAGGCTGTCTCCACCACCGCCACGTCCAGGTCGATCAGTCCGTAGTGGACGGGCACGCGTTCGCCGTAGAACACCCCGCAGACGGTTGCGGATCGCAAGGAGCCCCCTGCGGCAGTCACGAAGGCCTCGACGGTGCCCTCCCCGCCGTCGGCGATGGGCACCACGAGGACCTCGGCGTCGGTGACCGACGCGAGACCCGCCGCGATCGCGGAGCCCGCCTCCCGCGACGACAGGGACCCCTTGAATGAGTCTGGGATGACGATGATGCGCTGCACGCGTGGGTCTCCTAGGTCAGGTGACGGGGTCAGATGAGGACGAGGCCGAGGATCCAGATGAACACGATGGAGGTGAGTCCCATCAGGAGCGTGACCATCGTCTGGGTGCGGTACCCCTGCGAGGGCGTCATGCCGCTGAAGTTGGTGACCACCCAGAAGTACGAGTCGTTGGCGTGGGAGACGGTCATGGCGCCGGCCGCAATGGCCATGACCACGAGCGCGCTGGCCACCGGGGTCTCGAAGCCCAGTGCGGGCATCATCGGGAAGACCATGGCCGACGTGGTCGTGAGTGCCACTGTGGAGGAGCCCTGCGCGGTCTTCAGGACGGCGGAGACGAGGAAGGGGAAGAACAGTCCGATGACCGACAACTGCGCAGCGTTGCTCTCGATGAAGGTGACGAGGTCGGTGGCGGCGATGACGCGCCCCAGCACACCGCCGGCCGCCGTGATGAACAGAATGGGGCCGACGACCCGGAGGGTCTCCTCTGTCAGGTCGTAGAACGTCTCGCCACGGCGCACGCTGAACAACAGGCCGACTGCGCAGAGGGTTCCGACGGCGAGCGCGATCATCGGCGTGCCGAGGAATCGGGCGAAGTCACCCGCGGGGCCGGTCCACTTCAGGACGGATGCGAGCGAGCCGAGAGCCATGAGCAGGATGGGGGCGATGATGGGCGCGAAGGACGCAGCGGTCGCAGGCATCCGCCCGTAGGACCGGCGAAGCGCGTCGTAGGCCGCCTCCAGCTCGTCCGCGTCCTCAGTGCCGGTCTCCTCAGGGGAGGTCACCCGCTTGCCGATGTAGAGGGCGTACAGGTACGCGACGAGGAGTGCGGGGATCGAGACGAGGACGCCGAGGCCGATCACCAACAGAAGGTGGTCACCGATGCCGAGGTTCTGGGCGGCTGCGATGGGCCCCGGGGTCGGCGGGATGAAGACGTGCGACGTGTACAGACCTGCCGCCAGGGCCACGGTCATCGCCACGGGTGACGCCCCGGTGCGCCGGGCCAGGGCCTTGCGGATGGGGTTGAGGATGACGAAGCCGGAGTCGCAGAACACGGGGATGGAGACCACCCAGCCCATGAGCTGCATGGCCAGGACGGGGTAGCGCTTGCCGACGACCCGCACGAGCGCATCGGCAATTCTGAAGGCACCACCGGTGCGCTCCAAGATGAGTCCGATGAGCGTGCCCAGGATGATGACGATGCCGATCGACGTGAAGATCCCGGAGAATCCCTCGCCGATTACGTCGGTGATGCCCTTGACGGGCTCTTCCCCTTCGGCGCCGGTCGACTTCACCAGCGGGATCCCACCGATGATCCCCAAGGCGAAGGCGACGACCATGATCGAGAGGAAGGGGTGGATCTTCCATCTGGAGATCATGACGATCATCAGGGCGACGGCGAGGATGAAGACGAGCAAGAACGGTATTCCAGTCATCGGAAGTCCTTTGTGCGGCAGGGCATTCCAGCCAGACTAAGACCGATAGGACTTCAACGGCGATGTTCTGGCGAACAGGGTTCGGGCGTCTCGATGGTCCTCAGGACAACAGAACGGCCCTGCGGGGGCCTGCGTCAGGAGAGCGGATGTGGACATCTCCGGGAAGCCCAAGGCGTTCCTGGGAGAGAAGGGGACGCCTGAGTGCGCCTCGTGTGGGACCGCTCCGCCCGGGAGGACTACACGAACTGGCAGACCACGGACCGCAAGGTCCTCACACGGATCAACACCCTCATCGATGCCGCCCTGCGTGATCCCTTCGAGGGGATCGGCAAGCCCGGGCAGCTGAAGTACGGCGCGGCCGGGGCATGGTCCCGGCGCATCATGGAGGAGCACAGGCTCGTCTACCTCGTCGACGGCGTGGACCTGATCATCCTCCAGGTGAGGTATCACTACTGACATGCGCTTCACCCAGGCCGAGCTCCAGCAGTTCCGCGACCGCACCGTCCCCGACCTGCTGCCGGACCCGCTGCGGCTGCTGTTCATCGGCATCAACCCCGGCCTGTGGACCGCCGCCACCGGTGCGCACTTCGCCCGCCGCGGCAACCGCTTCTACCCGGCCCTGCACCGCGCCGGGCTCACCCGACACCTGATCGACGCCTCCGACGGCTACAAGGCCGAGGACCTCGCCGAGCTGCACGCCCGCGGCATCGGGATCTCCAACCTCGTCCCGCGTGCCTCCGCCCGCGCCGACGAGCTCACCGCGGAGGAGCTCGCCGCCGCCCCCGCCCGTCTGGACGCGCTCGTGGCCGCGCATGCGCCGGCCGTCGTCGCCGTGTTGGGGGTGACGGCCTACCGGCAGGCGTTCGGACGCCCGAAGGCCGCGCTGGGGGAGCAGGAGACGCCGTGGCCGGGCACGCGGCTGTTCGTGGCGCCGAACCCCAGCGGGCTCAACGCTCACGCCACCCTGGACTCGCTCGCCGCGGACTACCGCGCGGCCGGTGCCGCGGCGGGGCTCGTGGACTGAGTGCACCCGCCGTCCCTGCGGCCGCACTGGACGCCCGCTGGGATCTCTGATCGAGTGGGCACCGTGCGCACACGAGTCACCACCTCGCTCCTGGGCCTCGGACTGACCGCCACGGCCCTCGTGGGCTGCCAGACGCAGACGTGGACCTCGACGTGCTCCACCGACACCACCCTGCGCAGCTGCGAGATCTCCGTGCCAGGCAACGCGTTCCATGATCTGCCCTTCCCCGTCTCCGGGCCGATCATCGGCGGTGTCGGCGAGCGATTCCGGCTCGAGACGGCGAGCGAGGAGGGGACAGCCACCTTCTCCGCCGGCGGCACCGAGGGGGGCACCTACTCTTGCGAAGCGGGGCAGACGCTCCCGATCGGCGACAGTGCGCTGCTGTGCCGCGCCGTCGGCGTGAACTCGCTGGACTTCACGATCAGCCGGACGCGCTGACGCCTCGGGCCCGTCAGAACAGCGGCCAGGGGACGGCAGGCGTCAGACCGCTCGGGGCCGGGAAACGCCCGTCGTCGAGCAAGCCGGCGCAACGCTCCGCGAGGGCACCGATCTCCACGGCGCCCAGCAGCTCCGCCAGCCCCCGCCCCAGCTCACGGTCGAGCCCCTCGAGAACCCGGGCGACGCCGTCGCGCTCCTCCTCGCTCAGCTCCTCACCGAGCCATCCCCACAGCACGGTCCGCAGCTTGTCCTCCACATGGAAGGCGAGCCCGTGGTCCACCCCGTAACGGTGACCGCCGGGCATGGCGAGGATGTGGGCGCCCTTACGGTCGGCGTTGTTGACGATCACGTCGAACACCGCCATCCGGCGCAGCGCCGCCGAGTCCTCATGGGCCAGGACCAGCCGGTTCCCGTCCTCGTCCTCACCCTCCAGGATCGTGAGCCATCCCGATGCCGGCACCTCGTCCGCCGGGAACAGGTCCACGGCGTCCTGCTCGGGATCCTGCTCCTGCCAGAGCTGCACCATGCCGTCGCCGAAGGGGCCGTCGCGCAGCCACGTGCGCGGCACGATGTCCCACCCCAGGGCCTCGGACACCCGGTGCGCGGCCACCTCGCGGTGGGCCAGGGTTCCGGCGGGGAAGTCCCAGAGCGGGGCCTCACCGGCCACCGGCTTGTAGACCACCGGGGTGTCATCGATCGCGCCGAGGAACGTGGCGTTTGACGCCGTCGTGATGCGGCCGGTGAGCGTCAGCTCCCCGGACACCAGCTCGCCGGCGGGCACGTCCGCGGCGCTCATCAGGAGTCGGGGAGGGTGCAGTCGTGGCCGTCGGGGTCGATGGGCTGGCCGCAGTCCGAGCAGATCGGACGCCCGGCGTCCACGACCTCCCGGGTGCGCCGGGCGAACGCCCGGGCGGCGCCGACGGGCATCCGCACGCGCACGGCCTCGGCGTCCGCCTCGAGCGCCGGGTCGGCGTCGTCGTCGGTCAGCGGGTGCGCGTCGATGAGCACCTGCGCGGTGGTGGGGTCCCAGCCCAGGCCGATGGCCCCCACCCGGAACCACTCCTGCACCGGGTCCAGCGGATCGTTGTCGACGAGTTCCACGGGCGTGCTGGCCGGGACGCTGTGCGGGTTGCCGTCCAGCGCCATGAGATCATCGAGGATCTCGTCGATCATTTCCGCCATCAGGGCCGACTGCTGCTTCTCCAAGGCCAGGCTCACCAGCCGGGGCCCGGTGCGCACCTGCAGGTAGAACGTGCGGGCTCCGGGACGGCCGAGCGTCCCGATCACGACCCGATCCGGCCAGTCGAACTCATGGACATGGGTGGGCGACTCGGTCATGCGTCGATCCTAGGCCTCAGCCGTTCGCCGAGTCTGCGACCGGGTCCGTGCCGGCTCCGCCGCCCACCGGGGCGTCGCCGGACGGGCCCGCCGTCGCGAGCCAGGCGAGGTCCCCGGCGTCGGTGTTCATCGCCCAGACCCGCGGGCGGCTCGGACCGTAGCTCACGATGGACACGGAGGCGGGTCCCACCTCGAGCCGCTGGAACATGTCCAGGTGCGTCCCGAGCGCGTCGGCGAGGATCGACTTGATCACGTCCCCGTGGCTCACCGCCACCCACACCGCCCCGGGCCCGTGCTCGGCCTCGACCGCGGCGTCGTGCCGGCGGATCGCCGCCACCGCGCGGGCCTGCATGCCCGCCATGGACTCCCCGCCGGGGAAGACGACGGCGGACGGCTGGGTCTGCACCGTCGCCCACAGGGGCTCGGTGGCCAGGTCGCTGAGCGCGCGCCCCTGCCACTGGCCGTAGTCGCACTCGGTGAGGTCGTCGTCGACCAGCGAGGACACCGTCCCCGGCTGGCGATCGAGGAGGGCGCGGGCCGTCTGCGCGCACCGCTCCAGGGGGCTCGACACCACGGCCGCCACCGGCACGGCCGCGATCCGCTCACCGGTGCGGGCCGCCTGCTCCCGTCCGAGGTCGTCCAAGTCGACCCCGGGGGTCCGGCCCGCCAGGATCCCGGTCGCATTGGCCGTGGTGCGGCCGTGCCGCACGAGAAGTACCGTCGCCATTCCGCCAGCCTAATGACGGCGCCGGCCGTGGTGCCGCCCCTCTGCAGGATCGACCACATGCCAGGATGTCCGCATGACCCTGGTCACCCCGACACTCGACACCGATCGGCTGCGCCTGCGGCCCTTCACCGAGGCCGACGGTGACGCTCTGTTCGCGCTCATGACCGACGCCGAGGTGCTGCGCTACTGGGATTCCCCGCCCTGGAAGGACCGCGGCTCCGTGGAGCGGTTCATGGCCGGCAACGTCCGGGCGGCGGAGGAGGGCACCGGAGCGCGCGTCGCCGTCGAGTGCCGATCCGACGGCGCGTTCCTCGGCTGGTGCACGTTCAACAGCTGGGACCCGGACTTCCGCAGTGCCTCCCTCGGGTTCTGCTTCACCCGGGACTCCTGGGGACAGGGCTACGCCACGGAAGCCGCCCGCGCACTGCTGCAGTGGGCCTACAGCACGCTGGATCTGAACCGGGTCCAGGCCGAGTGCGACACCCGCAACCCCGCCAGCGCCCGCGTGCTCGAGAAGCTCGGCTTCCGCCTCGAAGGCACGCTCCGCGAGGACTGCATCGTGGACGGGGTCGTCTCCGACTCGTGGGTCTACGGCCTGCTCCGCCGCGACTGGCAGATGCACGGCGCGTCGGCCGCCTGACGCACCTCCGCCCGCACGCGCTCCACCCCGCACTTCCACGCAAAGGACCTCACCCATGACCGCCACCCTCGTCGCATCGCACCTCGCCGGCGGGCACGGCCACCGCACGCTGTTCGAGTCGCTGGACCTCACGGTCGCCCCGGGCGACGTCGTCGGGGTGGTGGGCGCCAACGGCGCGGGCAAGTCCACGCTGCTGCGGATCCTGGGTGGGGACCTCGCCCCGCAGGCCGGCACGGTCTCGCTCGCCCCGGCGGACGCGTTCGTGGGCTGGCTGCCGCAGGAGCACGAGCGGGTGCCGGGGGAGTCCGTGGCCGCCTACATCGGCCGCCGCACCGGCTGCGCCGCCGCCACGGCCGAGATGGACGAGGCCGCCGAGGCGCTCGGCGCCCCCGATGCCGGGGACGCCGCCGCGGACCGCTACAACACCGCCCTGTCCCGGTGGCTCGCCAGCGGCGCGGCGGACCTGGAGGAGCGCATCCCCGAGGTCCTCGCGGACCTCGGCCTGGACCTGGGCTCCGACCCCGACGCCGTCCTCATGACCTCCCTGTCCGGCGGGCAGGCTGCCCGCGTCGGCCTGGCCGCGCTGCTGCTCTCGCGCTTCGACGTCGTGCTCCTGGACGAGCCCACCAACGACCTCGACCTGGACGGCCTCGAGCGCCTCGAGCGCTTCGTCCAGGAGCTGCGCGGTGGCGTGGTCCTCGTCAGCCACGACCGCGAGTTCCTCGCCCGCTGCGTCACCCGCGTCCTCGAGCTCGACCTCGCCCAGCACTCCAATCGCGTCTACGGCGGTGGCTACGAGGCTTACCTCGAGGAGCGCGCCAGCCTGCGCCGCCAGGCCCGCGAGAAGTACGAGGAGTTCGCCGAGCAGAAGGCGGACCTCGTCTCCCGGGCCCGGGTCCAGCGCGAGTGGTCCAGCCAGGGCGTGCGCAACGCGATGAAGAAGTCCCCGGACAACGACAAGCTGCGCCGCAAGGCCAACGCCGAGTCGTCCGAGAAGCAGGCCCAGAAGGTCCGCCAGATGGAGAGCCGCATCGCCCGCCTCGAGGAGGTGGAGGAGCCGCGCAAGGAGTGGCGGCTGGAGTTCACCATCGGCGCCGCGCCCCGCTCCAGCTCGGTGGTCGCCACGCTGAACGAGGCCGTCTTCCGGCAGGGCTCGTTCACCCTCGGCCCGGTGTCCCTGCAGGTCAACGCGGGGGAGCGGGTGGGCATCACCGGCCCCAACGGCGCGGGCAAGTCCACGCTGCTGCGCGGCCTGCTCGGCCGGCAGGATCCCGACGACGGCGCCGCGAGCCTCGGCTCGAGCGTGCAGGTCGGCGAGATCGACCAGGCCCGCTCGCTGCTGGCCGGCCCCACGCCGCTGGCCGACGCGTTCGAGGCGCTCGTGCCCGAGATGGCCTCGGGCGAGGTGCGCACGCTGCTGGCCAAGTTCGGACTGCGGGCGGACCACGTCACCCGGCCGGTGGACGAGCTCTCGCCCGGCGAGCGGACCCGCGCCGGTCTGGCCCTGCTCCAGGCGCGCGGCGTGAACCTGCTCGTCCTGGACGAGCCGACCAACCACCTGGATCTGGAGGCCATCGAACAGCTCGAGCAGGCCCTCGAGACCTACGAGGGCGCCCTGCTGCTCGTCACCCACGACCGCCGCATGCTCGAGGCCGTCCGCACGGACCGACGCTGGCAGGTCCAAGACGGGCGGGTGACGGAGCGCTGACGTCCCGGGCGCGGCGGCCGCGGCGTGAGGCTGGTGGGCGCCGTCACCCTTGCCCGCGATTCGGTTGTGTACGACCATGACAGTGCAGTCCCCACCAACGAAAGGGCCCCAGACATGTCCCGCATCCTGATGATCCTCACCTCGCACGACCAGCTGGGCGACACCGGCCGCAAGACCGGGTTCTGGCTCGAGGAGTTCGCCTCGCCCTACTACGTCTTCACGGACGCCGGCCACGAGGTCACCCTCGCCTCACCCCGCGGCGGCCAGCCGCCCATCGACCCGACGAGCTCGCAGCCGGAGATGCAGACCGAGGCCACCCGCCGGTTCGACCAGGACGAGGAGGCCAAGGCCGCCCTGGCCCACACCACGCCCCTGGCACAGGTGGACGTGGACGGGTTCGACGCCGTCTTCTACCCGGGCGGTCACGGCCCGCTGTGGGACCTGGTGTCCGACGCCGACTCCCAGCGGATCATCCTCGACAGCGACGCGGCGGGGCGCCCGCTCGGCCTCGTCTGCCACGCGCCCGGGATCCTGCACCCGATCACCGCCGCCGACGGCACCCCGTTCGTGCGCGGCCGTCAGGTCGCCGGGTTCACCAACGGCGAGGAGGAGGCCGCCCAGCTGACGGACGTGGTCCCGTTCCTCGTCGAGGACTCGCTGATCGCCGCCGGCGCGGACTACCGCAAGGGCCCGGATCAGGAGAGCTTCGTGGTCACGGACGGCACCCTGGTGACCGGCCAGAACCCGGCCTCCTCCGCGGACACCGCCCGCCGTCTCCTGGACCTGCTCGCGCGCTGACCCTCCACCGAGCCCGCCGCCCCGACCCCGAGGAGACCACCATGAGCACCCCCACCCGCACGCGCGAGATCCACCTCGCGTCCCGCCCCCACGGCGCCCCGACGCCGGAGAACTTCCGTCTCACGGAGGTCGAGCTCCCCGAGCTCGCCGAGGGCCAGGTCCTCGTGCGCAACACCGTGATGTCCGTGGACCCGTACATGCGCGGCCGCATGAACGACGTCAAGTCCTATGTGCCCCCGTTCCAGCTCGACGCCCCCCTCGACGGCGGCGCGGTGGGCACCGTGATCGCCTCGCGCCACGCGGACGTGCCGGAGGGCACGTCCGTGCTCCACGGCCTCGGCTGGCGCGAGCACGCCGTCCTCGACGGCGACACCGTCCATGCCGTGGACACCTCCCAGTTCCCGGACAGCACCTACCTGGGCGTGCTGGGCATGACGGGTCTGACCGCCTACACCGGCCTCGTGCACGTGGCCGAGATGCAGGAGGGCGACGCCGTCTTCATCTCGGGCGCCGCGGGGGCCGTCGGCTCGGTCGCCGGCCAGATCGCCCGCCTGCTGGGCGCCTCGCGCGTGGTCGGCTCGGCGGGGACGCCCGAGAAGGTGGCGCGGGTGAAGGAGCTGGGCTTCGACGCCGCGTTCGACTACCACGACGGCTCTCCCACCGATCTGCTGGCCGAGGCGGCGCCGGAGGGCATCGACGTCTACTTCGACAACGTGGGCGGCGACCACCTCGAGGCCGCCATCGCCGCGCTGCGGGTCGACGGCCGCGTGGCGATGTGCGGTGCGATCGCCCAGTACAACTCGACGGAGCCGCCGGCCGCCCCGCGCAACCTCGCCCTGGCGATCGGCAAGCGGCTGACCCTGCGCGGCTTCGTCCTGCAGAAGTACGCGGCGCAGGTCCGCCCCGAGTTCCTCGAGCGCGTGGGCCCGTGGGTCGCCGCCGGGAAGATCCAGTGGGACGAGACCGTCCGGGAGGGTCTGGAGAACGCACCCCAGGCGTTCATCGACCTGCTCGACGGCGCCAACACGGGGAAGATGCTCGTCCGGCTGTGACGGGCGACGGCGGCCTATCGCCTCTCGGCGGCTCAGCGCGGCCCGACGGCCTCGGAGATCCGGTTCAGCAGGCCCATGAGGACCTGGCGCTCGGTGGCGTCGAGGGGGATCCGGGTGAGGGCGTCCGCCGGGACCGTCCGGGCGGACGCCCGCAGCGCCCGTCCCTCGTCCGTCAGCCGGACCAGCACGCGTCGCTCGTCGTGGACGTCGCGCTCCCGCGTGACGAGCCCCATGCCGGCCAGGCGCCGCACCAGGGGTGTGATCGTCCCGTTGTCCATGCCGAGCCGGTCCCGCAGCGCGCCGACCGCCAGTGCTCCGGCGCCCGGCGTCGGCGCTTCCGTCTCGGCCGAGGCGTCACCCTCCACCTGCCACAAGGTGAGCATCACGAGGTACTGCGGGTAGGTGAGGCCGATGCGGGAGAGCAGCGGGCCGTAGCCGCGCGTGACGGCGCGCGTCGCCCGGTGCAGGGCGAAGCAGAGCTGGTCCTCGAGTGCGAGGCTGGGGGTCGGCGCGGCATCCATGGGAGCGATTCTAGTGGTCGCTGGCGAACAACTTGGTTGCGCACGACCTAAACGGGTGGCAGGCTGGAGCCGACTCGTCCCGCACGGGGCGGGCGGATGAAAGGACCTCTCATGGAGACCATCTACACCGCCGAGGCGCTCAGCACCGGCGCCGGCCGCGACGGCCACGTCCGCACGACCGACGGACGGGTCGACCTCGACCTCGCCGTGCCCACCGAGATGGGCGGCTCCGGCCAGGGCACCAACCCCGAGCAGCTGTTCGCCGCCGGCTACGCCGCGTGCTTCCACTCGGCTCTGCAGATGGTCGCCCGCGCCTCCCGGGCCGACATCACCGACTCCTCCGTCGGCGCGCGCGTGGGCATCGGCCGCCAGGGTGAGGGCTTCGGCCTGGAGGTCACCCTCGAGGTCGTGCTGCCCCACGTCCCCGCGGACCAGGCCCGCGCCCTCATGGAGCAGGCGCATCAGGTGTGCCCCTATTCGAACGCCACACGGGGCAACATCGACGTCGTCCTCGAGCTCGGCGAGGCGTGATGACGAAGCGCCGGCAGTCCGTCCCCCTCTCCCAGACCGCCGCCCGCCTCGGCCTCGGCGGGTTCATGACCGCCGCGGGGCTGTCCCACCTCACCGTGGCGCGCCGTGAGTTCCGCGCGCAGGTGCCCTCGTGGGTCCCGCTCCCGGCGGACCTCGTGGTGCTCGGATCCGGCGTGGCCGAGATCGGTCTCGGGGCCGCTCTGCTGGCGCTCCCCGGGCAGCGTCGCCTGACCGGCACCGCCCTGGCGGCCTTCTACACCGCGATCTACCCCGGGAACATCGGGCAGTACGCCGAGCGCAAGGACGGCTTCGGGCTGGACACCGACGGCCGCCGCCTGGCGCGGCTGTTCGGCCAGCCCGCCCTCATCGCGGCCGCCCTGTGGGCTGCGGGAATCCCCGAGCGGGAGCACGGCGGGCGCGGCTGACGCCGTCGCCGGTCCTGCGGTCCTGGGCCGGCTCCGGGCGCGCGCCCGGGGCCCCGGCTCTTATACACATCTCCGG
>NZ_JANQCJ010000110.1:0-7703 GCF_024723355.1 Micrococcus sp. HG099
CGCGCGCTCGGCGTGGGAGGCGGCCCGCCTCGTGATGCTCGGACCGGCCGGGCGGGACCGGCCCCGTGGAGCGGGGCCGGTCCCTGCGATCAGCCCTCGGGCGCCGGGCTGGGCGCCTCGGAGCCCTCGGCCGGGGGCTGGCCCTCCGCCGGGGCCTCACCGTCGGCCGGGGCGTCCCCGTCGAGGGCGTCGTCCGCGGCGGTGGCGCGGCGCAGGGCCTCGTTGAGGCGGTCCTGCTGCTCGCCGTACCCGGCCCAGTCGCCCTCGGCCAGGCGCTCCTGGCCGCGGGTCAGCGCGTCCTGGGCCTCGGCCAGGGCGGCGGAGAGCTCCTCCTGGACCGATCCCGGCGCCGGGGCGGCGCCGTCCTCACCCTGCGGCGGGTCGCCGGCCTGGCCCTCCTCCGGGGTGACGGCCCCGGAGTCGCCGTCGAACACCTGGTCCAGGGCCTCCTGGAGGGTGTCCGCGAAGCCCACCTTGTCGCCGAAGGACACGAGGACCTTGCGCAGCGTCGGGTAGGTGGTGCCGCCCGAGGAGCGGACGTACACGGGCTGCACGTAGAGCACGCCCCCCGCGACCGGCAGGGTGATCATGTTGCCGTTGAGCACCTCGGAGGCGCCCTGGCGCAGCAGGTTCAGCTCGCGGGAGACGGTGGCGTTCGAGTCGAAGTTCGCCTGCGCCTGGCCGGGGCCGGGAACCGTGGTGGAGCGCGGCAGCTCGAGCAGGCGCAGCGTGCCGTAGTCCTCCGCCTTCACGCCGTCCTCGCCCGTGCCGGCGTCGCCGGTGGCGGAGAGGAAGCCGTAGAGCACGTTGCGCTGCTGGGTGCCCTGCGTGATCTGCGGGATGTAGTTGCTCGTCAGGGAGAAGGCGGGCTCCTCCTGGCCGGGCATCTGCAGCGTCATGTAGTACGGGGGCTGCTTGACGTCTCCGTCGCGCGTGGGGTCCGAGGGGACGGACCACGCGTCGTTGTTCTCGTAGAAGTCGTCGGCGTCGGTCACGTGGTAGCGGCCGAGCAGCTCACGCTGGACCTTGAACATGTCCTCCGGGTAGCGGACGTGGTCCATCAGCGCCGCGCTCATCTCGGAGTACGGACGCAGGGAGCTCGGGTACACCTTCTGCCAGGCCTGCAGCAGCGGGTCCTGGTCGTCCCACGCGTAGAGGGTCACGGAGCCGTCGTAGGCGTCCACGGTGGCCTTCACGGAGTTGCGGATGTAGTTCACCCGGCCCTGCAGGGCGGCGTTCGGGCCCTGGCTCAGCGAGTCCACGGTCACCTCGCCCAGCTGCTGGGCGGTGGAGTACGGGAACTGGTCCGAGGTGGTGTAGGCGTCCACGATCCACTGCACGCGGCCGTCCACGATCGCCGGGTACGGCGAGGTGTCCACGGTCAGGTACGGGGCCACCTTGCTCACGCGGTCCGCGGGGTCGCGGTCGTAGAGGATCTGGGAGGCCTCGTTGACGTCCGAGGAGAGCACGAGCTCGGGCGAGCCGAACTTCACGGCGTAGGCCAGCCGGTTGAACAGGCCGCCCACGGAGGGGCCGCCGTCGCCGGAGAAGGTGTACGCGGTGTCGTCCTGCGAGTCCGCCGTCTGCGGGCGGTCGCGCTCCACGGCCGGGGCGCCCTCGGGGGCGCCGACCACGGAGTAGGACGGCGAGTTCTGGCCGAAGTAGATGCGCGGCTCGTAGTCCTCGTCCGAGGCGAGCGGGCCGCGCGTCGGGATCTCGGAGAGCAGCCACTGCGGGCGGCCGCCGGCGGCCACCTCGGACGCGTCCGCGACCACCATGCCGTAGCCGTGCGTGTAGATGGTGTGGCGGTTCACCCAGGACTGGGTGTCGTCCACGTTCACGTCGCGCGCGGCGAGGATGGTGTCGCGGGTCTGCCCGTCCACCTCGTAGCGGTCCACGTGCAGGGTGTTCGGGAACGCGTAGTAGGGGCGGAACTGCTGGAGCTGGCCGAAGGTCTGGGAGATCAGGTTCGGGTCCATCAGGCGCACGTTGGCCGTGTTGGCCTCCTCCCCCGCCAGGGCGCCGGCCTCGGTCTCGGTGACGCCCTCGTAGTTGGTCACCTCGACGGCGTCCAGGCCGTAGGCCTCACGCGTCAGCTCGATGTTGCGGCTGATGTACTCGGCCTCGAGTGTGCGCTCGGACGGCTTGACCTGGTACTCCTGCACCACGAACGGGTAGGCGGTGCCCACCACGAGCGCGGTGATCACGAGCACCGCGGTGCCGATCAGGGACAGGCGCCACTTGCCGGAGAACACGGTCCACACGAACAGGCCGGCCACGATCAGCGCGGTCACCGCGAGGATGGCCGAGGTCGGGATCACGGCGTTCACGTCCGTGTACAGGGCGCCGGCCCAGGACCCGGTCTGGGACTGGGCGGTGCGGTACCGGTTGAGCCAGAAGTTCACGGCCTGCAGGAGCAGGAACAGGGCGAGGACCACGCCGATGTGCACGCGCGCGGCCGGGGCGACGCGGATGCCGCCGCCCTCCTCCACCCGTACGGAGCCATACAGGTAGTGCACGAGCACGCCAGCGATGCCGGCCACGAGGACCACGGAGGTCAGGTACCCGGCCACGAGGCTCAGGAACGGCAGCGTGGCCATGAAGAACATCATGTCCAGGCCGAACTCCGGGTCCGCCTGGCCGTAGGGCACCTGGTTGAGGAACAGCAGGACCGTGTCCCAGCCGTTCATGGCCGCGGAGCCGGCGAAGAGGCCGAGCACCACGGGCACGCCCAGGAACACGAGGCGCCGGATCGGCTCGAGCTGGCGCTGCGCCTGGCTCAGCGAGTCGCGCCCGGCCGCCGAGGCGTCCGACGGACGGTGCCGCCACGCGGTGCGGATGGCCAGCCACACGGCCAGGGCCATGCCCAGGGCGCCGAGCAGGAACAGCGCGGCCTTGGCGAGGACCTCGGTCCAGAACACCTCGGTGAAGCCCAGCTGGGAGAACCAGAGGACCTCGGTGTAGACGTTCGTGAAGAGCACGAACAGCCCCACGAGGATGGCCACCGCGATGACGGTGAGCACGAGCGCGCTGGGGCGCCCGGGCCGGCCGGAGCGGGGCCGGTCTGCGGCCGAGGAGCCCCCGGCTCCCCCGCCGAACGGGCCGAAGGGCCCGCCGCCCTGGCCGCCGTCGCGGCCGTCGCCGCCCGGTCCCTGCGGCGCGCCGCCGAAGGGGCCGAACGCCCCGAACGGGCCGGAGGAGCCCCCGGCGGATCCGCCGCCGTCCCGGGGCGGGCCGCCGAAGGGCCCGCCGCCTCCCTGTCCAAAGCTCACTGCTCTGTCCTCTTCCCTCCCGCGTCCGCGGGGATCTGCTGCCGGCCGGGGGCGCTGCGCCCCGCGGCCGTGACGATGGGTTTCGTGGTCTGGTCCTGCGGTCTCGTGGCGGCCGGCGCGCTCAGCCGCAGGTGCGGGCGGATTCGGGGGGCTCGCCCCGGCCGACGGCCTCGACGATCTCCCGGGCCTGGGCGAGCGTGTCCACGGCGTACACCTGGAGCCCCTCGGGCACCCGGCCGTCCAGCTCGGCGCAGTTGGCGCTGGGGGCGAGGAACGTCGTCGCCCCCGCCTGCGCGGCGCCGCGCACCTTCTGCGGGATGCCGCCGATCGGCCCGACGACCCCGTCGGGGGTGATGGTGCCCGTCCCCGCGATCGGCGCGCCGCCGGTCATGGCGCCGGGCGTGAGCCGCTCGAGGACGGTGAGCGCGAACATCAGGCCCGCGGAGGGGCCGCCGATGTCCGGCACGGTCAGCTCGACGTCCAGGGGGACGTCGACGACGGTCTCGATGAGCGCGCCCATCTGCCACGGCTGCGGCGCGCCCTCCGGGGCGGCCGCCACGGGCACGCGCAGCTCCGTCACGGCACCGTCCCGGCGCACGGTGAGCGTCACCGGGTCCGGGCCCGCGGACCCGACGGCGGCGCGCAGGTCCTCCAGGTCCTCGGCGGGCTCGCCCGCGGCGGCGATCACCTCGTCCCCGGGATGCAGGACGCCCTCGGAGGGGCCGCCGGGCACCAGCTCGTGCACCACGAGGGTGCTGGGCACGGGGCGGCCGAGCGCGTGGAGGGCGGCGGCCGCGGCGGTGTCCTGCGAGTCGGACATGGCGGCGGTGTTGGCCGCGCCGACCTCCTCGGAGCTCATGCCGGTGGGGTACATCAGCTCGCGCGGGACGACGTCCACGGCAGGGTCCACCAGGGCCCGGGCGAGGTCGATGACGGAGGTGGTGCTGATGGGCGGGCCGCCGACCATCACGGTGGTCATGTCCAGCGTCCCCTCGCCCTCGTCCGGCGTCCCGCCCTCCACGCGGAGCACCTCGGCGCCCTCGCGCTCCCCCAGCAGGTCCACGGCGGGGCCGGGGCTCTCGAGGATGTAGGGGGTGGGAAGCAGCAGGGCCAGGCCGGCGCTGCCGAGGGCGAGCCATCCGGACGCGGGCAGGCGCGGGGCACGGGTGGTCCTCGGGGGCACTGCGCGCACGCGACACCGACTTTCCTGCTGGTCCTGGTCAGGGGCCGTCCTCGCCGCCGGGCACGTGCCGCACGGCGACGGTCGTCCCAGTCTACGCGGACCCCGGGCCCCGCTCGGGCGCGGGCGTGCGCCGAGGGCGAACCGGGCCGCCGCGGCGTCGGGAAGGCGGGTGCACCCCGGGGCCGCGCGGATACGCTGGGGCCATGAGCAACGACCCGCGCACTCCCGGATCCGACGACGGCCGAGACCCGCTGGAGGAGATGCTCCGGCAGCTCTTCGGCGGCAACGGCCCCGACCCGGACGAGATCCGCCGCGCCATGGAGGGCATGGGCGGCCCCGGCGGGATGCCCTTCGACCCCTCGCAGCTGGACCCCGCGATGATGCAGCAGGCCATGGCGCAGTTCCAGGCGATGATGAACCCCGGCCCCGGCTCCGAAGGCCCCGTGAACTGGACCCTGGCCAAGCAGGCCGCGCGCCAGGCCGTGGCCGGCGAGGACCCGGCGGTCGGCTCGTTCGCGCGCCGCGAGGTGGACGAGGCCCTGCGCCTGGCCGAGCTGTGGCTCGACGGCGCCACGCAGACCGAGCCGGTGGGCAGCGTGGGCGTCGCCTGGTCCCGCGCCGAGTGGGTCGAGGCGACCATGGACCAGTGGCGCCGCCTCACCGAGCCCGTGGCCGTGTCCATGTCCCGGGCCATGTCCGCCGCGATCGAGCAGCAGCTGCCGGGCCAGCTCCCCGAGGGCATGGACGCCTCGATGCTCGCCGGCCTCCAGCCGATGCTGAAGAACATGGGCGGCACCATGTTCGGCCTGCAGCTCGGCGGCGCCGTGGGCGCCCTCGGCAAGGAGGTGCTCTCCGGCACGGACATCGGCCTGCCGATCGCCGGGCACCGGCTGGCCATGGTGCCGGTGAACGTCGAGGAGTTCGGCGACGGCCTGAGCGTGCCGGACGACCAGGTCCGCATCTACCTCGCCCTGCGCGAGGCCGCCCGCATGCGCCTGTTCCTGCACTCCCCGTGGCTCGAGCGCGACCTCTACGCGGCCATCGAGCAGTACGCGGCCGGCATCCGCCTGGACACCGAGGGCATCGAGCAGGCCGCGCGGTCGGTGGACCCCATGGACCCCGAGTCCATGCAGGCCGTGTTCGACGGCTCCTCCTTCATCGCCGCCCCGGACGCCACCCAGCGGGCCGCCCTGCAGCAGCTCGAGTTGCTCGTGGCCCTCGTGGAGGGCTGGGTGGACGTGGTGGTGGCCGAGGCCGCCACACCGCTGGAGTCCGCCGCCGCCCTGCGCGAGACCATGAACCGCCGCCGCGCCTCGGGCGGCCCGGCCGAGCAGGCGTTCGCCGCGCTCGTGGGCCTGGAGCTGCGTCCGCGCCGCCTGCGGGAGGCCGCCGCCTTCTGGGAGCACGTCACCGCGGAGCAGGGCAAGGAGTACCGCGAGGAGATCTGGCGGCACCCCGAGCGCCAGCCCACCGCCGAGGACCTCGAGGACCCGGCCGGGTACGCCGGCCGCCGCACCGCCGCGGACGCCAGCACGGATTCGCTCGACGACGACCTGCGCAAGCTCCTCGAGGGCGGCTTCGGGGACGCGCCCAAGGAGGGCTGATCCCCTCTCCCCCACGACGACGGGGGGCGGTAGGGCACCACGGTGCGGGCCGCCCGCGGTCGTCTCAGGTCCGCTCGTCCTCGGTCGGGCCGTCGTCGGGCGCGTCCGCGTCCATCGCGTCCTCGTCGTCGGCCCAGGCGTCCGGGGCGATGCGCCCGCGGCTCTCGGCGAAGGCGACGCCGTCGAGGAAGGCCATGGCCTCCGCGTAGCGCGGATACGCGGCGACGAGGCGGAGGAACGCCGGCCCGTGGCCGGACTCGAGCAGGTGGGCCAGCTCGTGGACGAGGACGGCGGCCACCACCCAGTCCGGCATGCCCCGGAGGCGGTCCGAGAGCCGGATGGTCCCCCGGGAGGGCGTGCACGAGCCCCAGCGGCGGCGCTGCCGCGCGGACCAGGCCACCGACGCCGGCCGGGCCCGTCCGCCCAGGTGCGCGGCGGAGAGCCGCTGCGCCCAGGCCATCAGGGCCTCGTCCCCGCCGGAGCCCGCGCCCGGGCCGGATCGGGGCTGCGAGCCGGCGCCAGGGCGCCCGGGCGACGCTCCGGCGCCGGCGCGGCGCGCCACCTGCTCGACCATGCGGGCGATCCACTCGCGCTCCTGGGCCGGGGTGAGCCGGGCGGGGACGTTGACCTGCAGGCGGCCCTCGCGCCAGCCCGCCGAGACGGTGCGGGTGCGGGCGGTGGAGCGCACGAGCCGCACGGGCGTGCCCTCCCAGTCCAGGTCGGTGCTCTGCCGCACGGCGCCCCGGCGCACCGGGCGACGGGCCAGGGCGGAGACGGCCGCGGCGGCGGGCACGGGCTCTCCGCGCTCGTGCTCGGCAGGCACGTGCTCGGCAGGCACGGGCACGGCGGCGTCGGCGGGAGGCATCCGGCCATTGTCCGCCATCGGCGCCCCGGCTGTGGACAACCCCGGGCGGCCCGACGGCGCCCTGGCAGGGTGGGGCGCACCCGCCCGAGAGGAGCCGCCATGCCCGCCGCCCCGTCTTCCGCCCTGTCCGACGCCCTGTCCCCCGCCGAGCCCGGCGCCGTCCGCCCCGCCCTCGACCCCGGGCCTCCCGGCGCGGGGTGGGAGCCGCCCGTGGACGTCCACGTCGCGGGCCTGGACGCCGTCGGCGTGGCGGTGGCCCACGCGCTGGCCGGCGCCGGCCTCCACCGGATGGCCCTGTGGGATCCGCGCCCCGTGGACGCGGCCGACCTCGGCACCGGGCTGCTGCCCGGGGACCTCGGGCGTCCGCGAGCCCGCGCCCTCGAACGGCGCCTGCTCGACGTGGCCCCGGGGCTGCGCGCCTACGCCCATCACGGCCCGCTGCCCGTGCTGGTCGGCCAGGCGAGCGTCGCCGTCGGAGACGTCCTCGACGCCGACCTCGCGGCGCAGGCCCTCGCCGCCGACCACCCGCTCCTGCCCGTGCGCGTGGGGCCCCGCGCGGTGACGGTGGGGCCCTGGTGCGCCCCCGGCGTCGTGGGCTGCCCGCTGTGCTCGCTGCCGGCCGACCCGGTGGGCCCGCCCGGCCGGCGGTCGGCCCGCGGACGGGCGACGTCCTCCGGGGCGTCCGGAGCGGCGGCCGTGGACGCCCTCACCGCCCAGCGGGCGGCCGTACTCGTCGCCGACGCCCTGCGGGCCGGCCCGTCGGCCGGGGTGGTGCGGGC
>NZ_JANQCJ010000111.1:0-7677 GCF_024723355.1 Micrococcus sp. HG099
GGGCGAGGCCCACCGCCACGACGGTGAACGCGACAGGGACGGCCGGCACGGCGGTCCGGGCGAGCCCGATCTCCGCGACCGCGACCAGGGCGACGACGGCTGCCACGCTCAGCGTGCCCAGCGGGGCACCCGCCCCGAGCCGCCACCACGCGGCGAGCAGGGCCAGTGCGACGAGGACGCCGCCGATCGCCAGGGCGGGGGCACCGGGGACGAGGAGGACGAGCAGCACCGCGGCCAGCACGGCGGCCGCGGCGCCCGCGGCCAGGGCGAGGACCTCCCGCCGTCGAGCGGCCCAGGCCCGGGGCAGCAGCGCGGCGGCGAGGTCGTGGACCCCGAGCGCGATGAGCGTCAGCGCGGTCATCCGGCGTCCCCCTCGTCTCCGGCCCCCTCGCCCGCGGCGCCCGCGTGGCCGGGCCTCCCGGCGGCGGCCTCGGCCAGCGCGGCGTCCAGTTCGAGCAGGCGGTCGATCCCGGAGCGCGTCACGGCCTGCGAGACCGCGGACTGGGTGATCCGCTCCGCGCGGGCCGCCTGCGTCTGCGTGGCCCCGCCCAGCAGCGCGGCGGCGAGGCGGCGCTCCCGGGCCTTGAGCCGGCCGAGCACGTGGTCGCGCAGCAGGAGCATCCCGTCCACGGCGGCCGTCAGGGACGGGTCGGCCGCGACGAACGCCGTCGCCGCCCCGTCCGCGCGGGCGTGCGCCCGCTCGACCGCCGCGCGCGCCCGGTACCAGGCGGTGCCGTCCTCGATCCCGTCCCCCGCGCCGTCGTCCAGCGACCGGCGCTCCCCCACGCCGATGCCGAAGCGCAGCTCGAGGCCGGGCGGCAGCGCGAGGGACACGCGGACCACGGCGCGCACGGCCTGCGGCCACACGCCGTGCAGGGCCTGGAACTCGTCCCCCACGGTGGCCCAGGCCGCCCGCAGCGGCGGGACGTCCTTCTCGGCCACGGCGAAGGCGGCGAGGATCTGCTCCTGCGCCGCCTCCCGGTCCGCGAGGCGGCGGGAGCCCACGATGTCCGCGATGACGGCGGCGGCCTGGGGTGCACGGGTCATGACGTCACAATATCACTGATAGGAGATACTTCATCAGCGTTTTCATAACGCCAGCGGGCCCGCAGGACCCAGACCAGGAGCGCGGCGCTGAGAAGGCCGGCCGCCACGGTGAGCCCCGTGAAGCCCCACCGGGCCAGCACCAGCCCGGACAGGCCCGCCGTCACGGCCGCCGCCGCGCCCATGCCGGAGTCCGTGACCCCCTGCACCAGCACGCGCCGCGGCCCCGTGGCCACCTCGGACACCCACGCCGAGCCGGCCACGGTGACCGCGCCCCAGCCGAGGCCGAGGAGCACCAGGGCCGCCGTGACCGCGCCCGTGCTGGCGGCCCCGACCGCGCCGACGAGCGTGGCCGCCAGCAGCCCGGCGAAGCCCGCCGCGGTGGCCGCCAGCCGGCCCCAGCGGTCCGCGGCCCAGCCCCAGACGGGCGAGAGCGCGTACATGCCGGCGATGTGCAGGGAGATCACCACGCCGATGATCACCAGCGTGTCCGAGCCGCCCGCCCCGGCCCCGTGCGTGCGGCTGAGGTGGACAGGCGTCATGGCCATCACGCCGACCATCACGGCGTGGCCCACCACCACGGCGGCCACGCCCACCCGGATCCGCGGGTCGCCCACGACGGCACCCACCCCGGCTCGCAGCCGCGGGGGCTGCGGCGACGCGACGCCGCCGAGCCCCGCCTCCCGGCGCAGCGCCAGCGGGTCGGGGCGCAGGCCCGCCTGCAGGATCGCGACCGCCGCCAGCATGCCGGCCACGGAGAACAGGAAGACGCCCGCGGTGTCCGCCAGCCCCACCGCCCGGGCCAGGACCGCACCCGGGCCGATGAGGTTCGGCCCCGCCACGGCGCCGATGGTGATGGACCAGACCACGAGGCCGAGGTCCCGGCCGCGGCGCGCCGGCGTCGCCAGGTCGGTGGCCGCGAACCGGGCCTGCAGGTTGCCGGCCGCGCCCAGGCCCACCCCGAACGAGCCGGCCAGCAGCAGGCCGAAGCCGCCGATCCCGGGGGCGGCGAGCATGCACGCGGCGCCGAGGGCCGCCACGAGGTATGCGACCGTCAGGGACGTGCGGCGGCCCCGGGCCAGTGCGAGCCGGGCCAGGGGCAGCGCCGCGAGGGCGCCCGCGGCGGAGATCATCATGGTGGTGGTGCCGCCCAGGGCGGCGTTGCCCGTGAGCTCCACGGCCAGCACGGAGCCGACGGCGAGCGCCGAGCCGTTGCCGAGCCCCGAGAACACCTGGCTCGCCGCGAGGGTGCGGACCACTCGGCGCTGGCGGGCGGCCAGGGCGGCGCCCTCGTCCGCGACCTTCGCGGCGTCCGGCGCCGCCGTCACTGCTCCCGCCGCATCTGCCGGAGCTCCTTCTTGAGCTCGCCGACCTCGTCGCGCAGGCGCGCGGCGAGCTCGAACTGCAGGTCCGCCGCGGCCTGATGCATCTGCTGCGACATCTGCTCGATGAGGTCGGCCAGGTCCTTGGCCGGGAGGGAGGCCGCGTCCACGGCCGGGCCTCCGCCGGCGCGCTCCTGCCCCTCCTCGCGGTCCAGGGAGCTGAGGCCGCGGTGGCCCATGCCGTAGTCGAACCCGGACTTCACCCCGCCCATGCCCTTGAGGAAGTCCGCCGTGTCCGCGTCCTCCCGGGCGAGCTGGTCCGTGATGTCCGCGATCCGCTTGCGCAGCGGCTGCGGATCGATGCCGTGCTCCTCGTTGTAGGCCATCTGCACGGCTCGGCGGCGCTCGGTCTCGTCGATCGCCTGGCGCATCGAGTCCGTGACGTTGTCCGCGTACATGTGGACCTCGCCGGAGACGTTGCGGGCCGCGCGGCCGATGGTCTGGATGAGGGACGTGGTGGAGCGCAGGAAGCCCTCCTTGTCCGCGTCGAGGATCGCCACGAGGGAGACCTCGGGCAGGTCGAGGCCCTCGCGCAGCAGGTTGATGCCCACGAGCACGTCGAAGGTGCCCTTGCGCAGCTCGCGCAGCAGCTCCACGCGGCGCAGGGTGTCCACGTCCGAGTGCAGGTACTCGACCTTCACGCCGGCGTCGAGCAGGTAGTCCGTGAGGTCCTCGGCCATGCGCTTGGTGAGCGTGGTGACGAGGATGCGCTCGTCCTTCGCGGTGCGGGCGCGGATCTGCTCGAGGAGGTCGTCGATCTGGCCCTCGGTGGGCTTGACCACCACCTTCGGGTCCACCAGGCCGGTGGGGCGGATGATCTGCTCCACGACGCCGTCCGCCTGCCCGAGCTCGTAGGCGCCGGGGGTTGCGGACAGGTAGACGGTCTGGCCGATCCGCTCGAGGAACTCGTCCCACTTCAGGGGCCGGTTGTCCATGGCCGAGGGCAGGCGGAAGCCGTGCTCCACGAGCGTGCGCTTGCGGGACATGTCCCCCTCGTACATGGCCCCGATCTGCGGGATGGTCACGTGGGACTCGTCCACCACGAGCAGGAAGTCGTCCGGGAAGTAGTCCAGGAGGCAGTGCGGGGCGGAGCCGGCGGGGCGGCCGTCGATGTGCCGCGAGTAGTTCTCGATGCCGTTGCAGTAGCCCATCTGCTGCATCATCTCGAGGTCGTAGGTGGTGCGCATGCGCAGCCGCTGGGCCTCGAGGAGCCGGTCCTGGGACTCCAGCTCCTGCAGGCGCTCGCGCAGCTCGTCCTCGATGGCCGTGACGGCCCGGCCCATGCGCTCGTCGCCGGCCACGTAGTGCGAGGCCGGGAAGATGTACATCTCCGTCTCCTCGCGCACCACCTGGCCGGTGAGCGGGTGCAGGGTCTGGATGGACTCGATCTCGTCCCCGAAGAACTCGATGCGCACCGCTAGCTCCTCGTACATGGGGATGATCTCCACGGTGTCCCCGCGCACGCGGAAGGTGCCGCGATGGAAGTCGACGTCGTTGCGCACGTACTGCATCTGCACGAACCGGCGCAGCAGCACGTCCCGGTCCATCTCCTCGCCCCGGCGCAGGGTGACCATCTGCTCGATGTACTCCTCGGGGGTGCCGAGGCCGTAGATGCAGGAGACGGTGGCCACCACGATCACGTCCCGCCGGGTCAGCAGGGCGTTCGTGGCGGAGTGGCGCAGCCGCTCGACCTCCTCGTTCACCGAGGAGTCCTTCTCGATGAAGGTGTCCGTCTGCGGGACGTACGCCTCCGGCTGGTAGTAGTCGTAGTAGGAGACGAAGTACTCGACCGCATTGTTGGGCAGCAGCTCGCGGAACTCGTTGGCCAGCTGCGCCGCGAGCGTCTTGTTCTGCACCATCACCAGCGTGGGCCGCTGGAGGCGCTCGACGAGCCACGCCGTCGTCGCCGACTTGCCCGTGCCGGTGGCGCCCATCAGGACGACGTCCTTCTCCCCCGCCTCCACGCGCTCGGCGAGTTCGGCGATGGCCTTCGGCTGGTCACCGGAGGGCTGGTACGGGGAGATGACCTCGAACGGGGCGACGACGCGGTTGATCTTCTGGGCCAGGCTCATGGCAGAACCCTACGTCGCGCCCCGGACACCCCGGCGGTCAGTCCGCCGAGGGCTCAGCCGCGTCGGGGGCGAGGAACCGGTCCCACACCTGGTTCGCCACGGACGCGAGCCGCTCGAGGTCGGCGTCGTTGACGATCACCACGTCCGCGGCGGCCCGCCGCTGCTCGTCCGTGGCCTGCGCGTCGATGCGCGCCTGGGCATCCTCGGGGGTCATTCCGCGGTCCTCGACCATGCGGCGCAGTCGGTCCTCCAGGGGCGCCTCCACCACGATGACCAGGTCGAACGCGTCCTGCTGGCCCGTCTCCACCAGCAGCGGCACGTCCTGGACCACGACGGCGTCCGGGCCCGCCGCCGCGACGATGCGGCGGGCGGCGGCCCGGATCCGGGGGTGCACGATGCGGTTCAGGCGCTGGCGCGCCTGCGGGTCCGAGAACACGATGCGCGCCAGGGCCACGCGGTCGAGCTCCCCGTCCGAGGTGAGCACCCGGTCGCCGAACTCGTCCTGCACCGCGGCCAGCCCGTCCGTGCCCTTCTCGAGCACGAGCCGGGCCAGGGCGTCGGAGTCCACGAGCAGCGCGCCGCGCTCCTGGAGCACGCGGGCCACGGCGGACTTGCCGGCGGCGATCCCGCCGGTCAGGCCGACGTGGACGCGCGGGCGGTCGGCGACGGGGACGGACTCGGTCATGGGCTCACTCCTCGGGCGGCCTCGATCTGAGGCTGGATCTTGGCCTCCCAGTATGCCCGCACGGCCTCGTGCAGGTCCTCGAGGGTGCCGTCGTTCTCGATCACCGTGTCGGCGATCTCGGCGCGCTCGGCGTCCAGGGCCTCCTCGTCGATGAAGGCCCACGCCTGCTCCCGGGGCAGGTCGTGGGAGTTCATGAGCCGGGCCACGCGCTGCTCGGCCGGGGCCGAGACGGCGAGCACCTGGTCGAAGTCGCCGGCGGAGCCGGTCTCGGCCAGCAGCGCCAGGTCCACCACGAGCACGGAGTCCTCGCCGATCGCCCGGGCGCGGCGGTTCGCCTCGTCGCGCACGGCCGGGGAGACGATCTCGTACATGCGCGCTCGCGCCGTCGTGCTCTCCGCCGTGAGGCGGTTGAGGGTGCGGGCGTCGAGGGTGCCGTCCGCGCGGACCACGTCGTCCCCGAACACCTCGCGCAGCTCCTCCAGCACCGGGCTGCCGGGCACGAGGATCTCGCCCATGAGGTCGTCGAACTCGACGACGACGGCGCCGAGGCGCTCGAGCTCCGCGCCCACCACGGTGCGGCCCGCGGCGATGCCGCCGGTGAGGCCCACGGTGACGAGGGCCTTCGCGGCCACGGTGCGCTGCTGGTGCCACGTGTTGGGCGTGTGGGTGTCGTGCTCCGGCTCGGTGCCCACCTCGAACTCGGGGCGTATGACGTAGTCGGACACGTCCACGCCGTCCTCGCGGGCGCGGCGGTGGTACTCCTCCGCCGGCAGCACGGGCTTCCACTGGCGGGTGCGCAGGGGGCGGGCGGTGCCCGCGTCCTCGCGCAGCGCCTGCAGCAGCAGGCCGGCCTGGGTGACGGTGATCAGCAGGATGGGCAGGCCGATCACGATGATGACCTCCTGCAGCGCGGCCAGGCCGTTCTCGCCGGCGGTGAGGATGATCGCCGCGCAGACGGCGCCGATGGACACCGCCCAGATCACGGACTGCCGGCGCGGGGCCGGGTCCTCGTGGCCGTTGGCCATGGCGTCCATGACGAGGGCGCCGGAGTCGATGGAGGTGATGAAGAACAGGGTGATGACCACGAGCGCGAGGACGGCGGCCACGGTGTAGAGCGGCATCCCCTGCAGGTGCTGGAACAGCGCCGCCTGCACGTTGCCCTCGGTCACGATGGTCTCGGTGAGGTTGCCGCCCGTGCCCGGCGCGGCGGCCGTGGCGCGGTCCGACTGGAAGGCGGAGTAGCCGTAGATGCCCATCCAGATGATGACGAAGGCCGTGGGCAGGCCCAGGCCGGCGGCGATGAACGAGCGGATGGTGCGGCCGCGGGATATCTTCGCGAAGAACATGCCCACGAACGGCGCCCACGTCACGGTCCAGGCCCAGTAGAACACCGTCCAGTCTCCGGACCACTGGCCCGAGTTGTAGGTGTCGTTGAAGGTGGAGAGCATCGGCAGCATGGTCAGGTACTCGCCGACGGCCTGCACGGTGCCGCGGATGACGTCCATGCTGGAGACGGCCCACATCAGCACGTACACGAGCAGCGCGATGGCCATCAGGATGTTCGCGTAGGACAGGCGCTTGACGCCCTTGTCCATGCCCGCCAGCACCGAAACGGTGCCCACGGCCGTGATGACGGCCAGGATCAGCGCCTGCACCCAGCCCGCGACGGGGGTGCCGAAGACGTAGTTCATGCCGGCGTTGATCTGCAGCGCGCCCAGGCCCACGGAGACGCCGAGGCCGAACACGGTGGAGACCACGGAGACGATGTCGATGGCCTTGCCGATCGGGCCGTGGATGCGGTCGCCCAGCAGGGGCTGGAAGGCGGAGGACACGCGCGGGGGCAGCTTGCGCTTGTACGTGAAGTAGCCGAAGCACAGGCCCGGCACGAGCAGGATCGCCCACATGTGGATGCCGAAGTGGAAGTTGGCGATCGCCATGGCCTGGGAGGCCGCCTGGTCGGAGAACGGCTCCGTGCCGGCCAGCGGCGGGTTGGCGTAGTGGTTCATCGGCTCGGCGATGCCCCAGAACATCAGGACCGCGCCGACGCCGGCGGCGAACATCATGCCGAACCAGGCCAGGCCCGAGTACTCCGGCACCGCGTCGTCGTCGCCCAGCTTGACCCGGCCGTACCGCGTCACCGCGAGCAGGAGCAGGAAGGCCACGAGGACGGTGAGGCTGAGCGTGTAGATCCAGCCGGCGTCGTAGCGCAGCCAGCTGGAGACGACGCCGAATCCGGCCTGCACCGGGCCCGGGAACAGGCCCATGGCGAGGGTGAAGACCACCACGACGGCGGCGGAGCCGAAGAAGATCGCCGGTGTGGTGCGCAGCCCGAGGGCGTCGTGCAGGCGGGTGAGCGGGGATGTCATGAGTCTCCCGGGACGGGGTCGCCGACGCTCCGCGGCGGCCGGTCCAAAGGGCGCGCCGAGGGGCGGGTGCCGTCAGGCACGCGGTCACGACGGTACGGGGACCCCGCCCCGGGGCGCCACCCGCGGCC
>NZ_JANQCJ010000112.1:0-7620 GCF_024723355.1 Micrococcus sp. HG099
GGCCTCGGCGCCGTGCCCGCGCTGATCGGCGTGACGACGCTCGTCTCCGGGCCCTGACCCCGCCGGGGGCCGGGCTCGGGCCGACGATGCGCGGGCCGCGCCCGGGCGGGCTGTGCCCGTGCGGGCCTCAGGCGGGCGCGCCGCCGACGATCACGGGTAGAGGCCGCGGGTGCGGTGCGCCTCGGCGACCCGCTTGACCGCGAGCACCGTGGCCGCCTCGCGCAGCGTGAGGTCGTGCTCCCGGGCCGCGGCCTGCACCGCCTCCCAGGCCAGCACCATGCGCCGCTCGAGGCGCTCGGCCACCTCCTCGCGGGTCCACCAGTAGGCCTGGTTGGCCTGCACCCACTCGAAGTAGGAGACGATCACGCCGCCGGCGTTGGCGAGGATGTCCGGGACCACGAGCACGTCGTTCTCGTTGAGGATGCGGTCCGCCTCGCCGGTGGTGGGGCCGTTCGCGCCCTCCACCACCACGCGGGCACGCACCCGCCCGGCGTTCTCCGCGGTGAGCACGCCCTGCACCGCGGCCGGGACCACGAGGTCGACGTCGGCCAGGAGCAGCTCGTCGGCGTCCATCGCATCGGTGCCGGGGCAGTCCACCACCGTGCCGGTCTCCGCGACGTGGGCGGACAGCGCGGCGAAGTCCACGCCGTCGTCGCGGCGCACGGCGCCGTACTGGTCCGAGACCGCCACGACCTTCACGCCGGCCGCCGCGAGCAGCTCCACCGTGCCGGCGCCGACCTTGCCGAAGCCCTGGACCGCCGCCGTCGCCCCCTGCGGGTCGATGCCGCGGTCCCGCAGGGCCGCGAGCGCCACGTGCACCACGCCCTCCGACGTGGCGGAGGCGCGGCCGAGGGAGCCGCCGAGGGAGACGGGCTTGCCGGTGACTGCGCCGAGCGTGGTGTGGCCGACGTTCACCGAGTAGGTGTCCATCATCCAGGCCATGGTCTGCTCGTCCGTGCCCATGTCCGGGGCGGGGATGTCCACCTCGGGGCCGATGATCGGCTGGATCTCCGAGGTGTAGCGGCGGGTGACGCGCTCGAGCTCCGCCTTCGAGTACTTGCGCGGGTCGATGGACACGCCGCCCTTCGCGCCGCCGTAGGGGACGTCGACGAGCGCGCACTTCCAGCTCATCCACATAGCCAGCGCGCGCACCTCGTCCAGGTCCACGTCCGGGCTGAAGCGCACGCCGCCCTTGGCGGGGCCGCGGGAGATGTTGTGCTGCACGCGGTAGCCGCGCAGGACCTCCACGGCGCCGTCGTCGCGGCGCAGGGGGATGGAGACGGAGAGCTCGCGGCGCGGGGCCGCGAGGGTCTGGTGCAGGCCCTCGTCGTAGCCGAGCGTGCGCACCGCGGCGGCCAGCTGGGCCAGCGCGTTGTCGAGCGGGGAGGACGGGGCGGCTGCGGCCTCGTCCGGGGCGGGGATCCTCGTCATTGAGCGTCCTCGAGTCGGGGTCGGTTCATGGAACGGCCCGGGAGGACGCATGGGCGGCCGCGCGCCGTTGCGCGGCCGGCGTCCTCGCGAGCTCCGCAGAACGGTACGGCCCGCGCCGCACCGCGTCACCCCCTTCGGGCCGGGACCGGACGGGTCGGCGCGAGGGCCGCCCCGCGGTGGACTTTCCGACGGCGCGGCCCGCGCGCGGGACGGTTCCGTCGCTGGAAGGTGACGTGGCACACACGGGCGTGTACTGTGCTTGGTAGCGCCGCACACCCGTGGCGCCCTTCGGCGTCCATCCCGCGCCGCTCCTGTTGGGCCCACCTGGTCCGTCCCCCGGTCGTCCGCCGCGCGAGGCACCCTGCCCGCGGCCCGCACGTCCCGACGCCGCCAGTCCCCGCCCGGATCGCCGTCCCCCTCTCGCCCCTGCGCGAGAGGCCGGCTCCGGCGCCCGCCCCGTGAAGGAGCCCCCCGTGACCATGACCCTGCCCGCCTCCCTCTCCCCCTCCCCCGCGTTCCAGTCCGTGCCGGGCCAGCGCATCGACCCCGAGCTCGCCCGCTCCTGGCTGCTGGTCAACGCCGCCCAGCCCGAGCGCTTCCAGGCCGCCGAGGACTCGGCCGCGGACATCGTCATCCTCGACATCGAGGACGCCGTGGCCCCCAAGGACAAGGACCGGGCCCGCGCGGACGCGCTCGCCTGGCTGACCTCCGGCCACACCGGCTGGGTCCGCCTGAACGGGTACGGCTCGAAGTGGTGGGAGGACGACGTCGCGGCGCTCGCCGAGGCCCTGCCCGCGCACCTGGGCGGGCCGGTGGCCGAGGGCGGCCTGGCCGGCGTCGTGCTGGCGATGGTGGAGTCCACGGACCACGTGAACGAGACCGCCCGCCGCCTGCCCGGCGTGCCCGTGGTGGCGCTCGTGGAGACGGCGCGCGGGCTGCAGCGGATCGACTCGATCGCCGCGGCGAAGGGCACGTTCCGCCTGGCGTTCGGCATCGGCGACTTCCGGCGCGACACGGGCCTGGGCGAGTCGCCGATGGCGCTGGCCTACACCCGCTCCCAGTTCACGATCGCGGCGAAGGCCACGGGCCTGCCCGGCGCGATCGACGGCCCCACCGTGGGCTCCACCGGCGTGAAGCTCGCCGAGGCGACGGCGGTGACCGCGGAGTTCGGCATGACCGGCAAGCTCTGCCTCGCCCCGGAGCAGTGCGCGGCCGTGAACGAGGGGCTCAGCCCGTCCCAGGAGGAGCTGGCGTGGGCGCACGAGTTCCTCGCGGACTTCGAGGCCGACGGCGGGCAGATCCGCAACGGCTCCGACCTGCCGCGCAAGGCGCGCGCGGAGAAGATCCTGGGGCTGGCCGCGGCGTTCGGGGTGCAGTCCACGCGGTACCCGGACCAGGACAACTCGGTCTCGGCCCCGTCGGACACGTACCACTACTGAGCGGGGCCGCCGCCCACCAGAAACGCGGGTTGAGTTGTCACGGATGCGGAGGCCGCACACCGGTGACAACTCAACCCGCGTTGCCTCGGGGGGCGCGGATCCCGCCTCCGCTCACACGTCCTGGCGCGTCCGGCGCACGACGGCGGCCCGCACGGAGAACGCCAGCACGATCGCCAGGATCCCGTAGATCACCCACGTGATGGGGGTGGAGACGAGCACGGCCGGGTCGCCCACCGAGCTGAGCAGGGCGTCACGCAGGCTGGTCTCCGCGAGCGGGCCGAGCACCATGCCGATCATCAGCGGCGCCAGCGGATAGCCGTACCGCCGCATCAGGAAGCCCAGCACGCCGATCCCCAGGAGCATCAGCAGGTCGAACACCGCGCCCGTGGTGGCGTAGATGCCCAGCCCGCAGAACAGCGTGATCCCCGCGTAGAGGTAGTGCTTCGGGATGAGCAGGAGCTTGGCCCACAGCTGCGCGAACGGCAGGTTGATCGCCAGCAGCACGATCATCGCGATGAAGAAGCTCGCCAGCAGCGCCCACACGAGGTCCGGGCTGCGGTCGAACAGCAGGGGGCCGGGCTGCAGCCCGTACTGGCGGAACGCCGCCAGCATGATGGCCGCCGTCGCGGAGACGGGCAGGCCGAGCGTGAGCAGCGCGCCCATCGCCATGCCGGTGGTCGAGTTGCCCGCGGCCTCCGGGGCCGCCAGCCCGCGGATCGCGCCGCGGCCGAACTGCGGATTCGCCCGGCGCCGGTCCAGGCGCCGCTCGGCCGAGTACGCCAGGAACGTCGGCACCTCGGAGCCGCCCACCGGCACGATGCCGAACGGCAGGCCGATCGCCGTGCCGCGCAGCCACGCCGGGGCGGCCTCACGGAACTCGGCGCCCGAGAGCCACGGCCGGCCGGTGCGACGGATGCGCAGGTCCTCGTGCTCACGGCGCACCCGGGAGGCCACGTGGAACACCTCGCCGAGCGCGAGGATCGCCACCGTGACGGTCACGAGCGGGATGCCGTCGAACAGCTGCGGGGAGCCCATCGTGAAGCGCTCGGCGCCGGTCACCGCATCGATCCCGACGACGGCGATGCCCAGTCCCAGCACGAGGGAGGCCAGGCCGCGCAGCACCGAGTCCGCGACCACCGAGGAGGTGGCCACGAACGCGAAGAGCGCGAGCGCGAAGTACTCCGCGGGACCGAAGCGCGTGGAGAACTCCGCCAGGACGGGGGCGAGGAACACGACGCACACCGAGGCCACCATGCCGCCGATGAAGGCGCCGAGCGCCGCCGTCGCCAGGGCCTGGGCCGCCCGGCCGTCCTGGGCCATGCGGTGGCCCTCGAACGTGGAGGCGATGGCCGAGGCCTGGCCGGGGGTGTTCATGAGGATGGCCATGGTGGAGTCGCCGAAGAGGCCGCCGAAGTACACGCCGGCGAACATGATGAACGCGGCGGTGGGCTCGAGGGCGAAGGTCATGGGCAGCAGCAGGGCCACGGCCATCGAGGAGCCCAGTCCGGGCATCACGCCGACCGCGGTGCCGAGCAGACAGCCCAGCACCACCCAGAGCAGGTTCATGGGGGTGAGGGCTCCGGCGAAGCCCTCCATGAGGAGTCCGAGGGTCTCCATGTCAGAAGCCACCTCCCAGGATGCCCGAGGGCAGGGTCAGGCCCAGGGCCACCGCGAAGCCGAGGTAGGCCAGCGAGGAGACGAACAGGGCGACGAGGATGTCGAACACGGGGTGCGGGGCGCCGAACGCGCGCGTGATGCACCAGAACAGCAGCGCCCCGGCGAGGATCCACCCCAGCCAGGGCAGCAGGACGGCGAACGCGAGGAAGCCGAGGAAGCACCAGGCCAGCGCGCCGAAGTCCGAGTGGAACAGGGTCAGCGGGCCGGCCGCCTGGCCGACCTCGCCGTCCGCGTCGGCCTGACCCTCGGGGGCCTGGCGCACGCGCACGACCTCCACCGCGAGCGCGGCGGCGATCACGAGGCCCGCGACCGCGAGGATCAGCGGGAAGAAGTCCGGGCCGGGGAAGTCGGCGCCGTCGGTGTCCATGGCCAGGGACCCCACCAGCAGGTAGAGGCTGAACGCGGCCAGCACGGCCGGCATGACGAGTCCGGAGAGCCCGGCGGCGCGCCCCCAGCGGGAGGGGGCGTCGGCGGCGGGGGGGACGGTGGATGCGTGGCTCACTTGATCTCCTCCGTCAGCGTGCCGATGCGCTCCTTCTCGGCGGCGATGAACTCCTCGAGTTCGGTGCCGGAGAGGGGCACGGGGTTCCAGTAGTTGCGCTGCACCGCCTCCTTCCACTCGGGGGTGTCGACCGCCTCGGCGATGAGGGTCTCGAGCTCGGTGCGCTCCTCCGCGGAGACGCCCGGGGGCACGAACAGGGCGCGCCAGTTGGTGAGCGTGACGTCGTAGCCCTGGGAGCGCAGGGTCGGGATCTCCTCGACGCCGGCCAGCGGCTCGGCCGCCACCACGCCGAGGGCGCGCAGTCGGCCGGCCTGGACCTGCGGGTAGATGTCCGCGAAGCCGCCGGCGGAGGCCTGGGCGGTGCCGTTGAGCAGGGCCTGGATGGCCTCGCCGCCGCCGTCGGACGGGATGTAGGTGGTGTCCGCGACCGGCACGTCGGCCGTGCGGGCGATGTCCGCCATGACGAGCTGGTCGAAGGAGCCGCCGCCGGTCCACGCCAGGTGGGCGGGATCGGCGCGCCAGGCGGTCGCCAGGTCGTCCATGCTCCGGTACGGCGAGTCCGCCGGGACCACCACGAGGCTGTACTCCTCGACGACGCGGCTGACCGCGGTGACCTGGGAGAGCTCGGGGCCGGTGCCACGGGCCGCGTGGGCGGCGATCTGGCCGGTGCCGCCCACCATGAGGTTGTTCGCGTCCTCGAGCGTGGTCAGCTGACCGAGGGCGATGTTGCCACCGGCGCCGGGGATGTTGACCACCTGGACGTTGTTCACGAGCCCGTTGACGCGCATCGCCTGCTGCATCTCACGCTGGAACGAGTCCCAGCCGCCGCCGGCGGCCGCGGGTGCGATGAGGCTGAGGTTGGTGCGGATGTCATTGCCGCCGGAGGCCGAGCGGATGGAGAAGGCGGAGGCCGCGAGCACGGTGAGCACCGCGATCACGCTGAAGACGATCCGGCCGATCCCCATGCGTCGGCGCGGGGCGCCGTCGGGGGAGGTGGAGGACATGGCGGTTCCTAACAGGGACACCCCGCCGCCAGAGAGTGACGTCGGGGACAGGTACGAGTGGTGGAGGTCACGGTAACAGCGTGGCGGGGCTGCGTGCGCTCTGCGTCCGCAGAGTGACCGACGACAATCGGCCTGGGTGGTGACGGGGGCCGCGTCCATGGCGCACAGTGGTGCCCATGACGATCATCAGCACCGGAACCAGCACCCCTGAGAGCGCCGCGGCCTGGCGGGCCGCCCTGGCCGAGGCGGCCCTGCGCGGGGAGGACGTGGTCTGGTTCTCCCTTGACGGGACCGAACCGGACGAGGCGGAGGCGCGCGAGGCCGGCGTCGCCGTGTCCGTGGCGCACGCCCAGGAGCGCGGCCGGGACGCCGTCGGCGACCTGCTCGAGCACGCCGAGCGTGTGGGCGCGAGCCGGATCGTGGTGGGCGTGAAGCACCGTTCCCCCGTGGGCAAGCTGCTGCTGGGATCCGCCGCGCAGCAGATCATCCTCGAGGCGCGCGTCCCGGTGGTGTGCGTCAAGCCGTGAGGGCCGGCGTCGGGCGGGCGGCCCTGCGCCCGGCCCACCCTGGCGTTTGGGGGCGGTTTCGGGCGGTATCCGGCGTGGATACCGCCCGAAACCGCCCCCAGCCGGCGAGTGAGGACCCGCCTGGGAACGCCGAAGGCCCCGGAACCACACGGTTCCGGGGCCTTCGTCCTCGGTGCGCGAGGGGGGACTTGAACCCCCACGTCCTTGCGAACACTGGCACCTGAAGCCAGCGCGTCTACCAATTCCGCCACTCGCGCGAGCGGCTTCCTGATCTCGGTCCGGACATCCGGCGACCGTCACAGGCAGCGAGGAACACTCTAACCCCCGCCCGCCCGGGCGTGCAAATCGGCCCCGACACCCACCCCCGTGTCCCCGCCACTCCCGTGGCTCACCCCTCCGGCACCTCTCCCGCCCGCGCTCCACCCCGCTGAATCCCGCTGTTCTCGGCGGTCTCCCAGCCCGGCCCGTAGTATCGGGACGGACAACTGTGGAAAGGGGCCCCTGAGTGGGACTTCTGGACAACCTCGAACGCGGTCTCGAGAGGGCCGTGCGATCGGCCTTCTCGGCCGGCGGTCCGCGGGCGGTGAAGCCGGTGGAGATCGCCTCGGCCCTGCGGCAGGCGATGGACGACGAGTCGTTCGCGCTGTCGGAGGGCCACACGGTGGCGCCCAACGACTACGTGGTCCACTTCTCCCCCGCCGACTTCGAGCGCGCCCGCTCGTGGGGCGCGGCCCTCGCCAACGAGCTGTGCGACGAGGTCATCCGCCACGCCGACTCCCAGCAGTACGCGCTGCCTGGCTCGGTCCGCGTCGCATTCCACCCGGACGAGGACGTGCGCCCCGGCGATCTGCGCGTGGTCACCCGCCTGGACGACGGCTCGATCTCCGTCCCCGCCACCCACGACGACGACGGCGCCTCCTCCGCCACCGCCCGCGGCCCGCGGGCCGCGGCGCCGGCCCCGGATCGCCTGGTCGAGGACGTGCCCGTGGCCGCTCCGCATCCGGCCCCCGAGGCGCCCGCCCCGCGCGTCGAGCCCCGCC
>NZ_JANQCJ010000113.1:0-7605 GCF_024723355.1 Micrococcus sp. HG099
GGCTGGCGGCGGTCGCCGGGTCCGGCCCGGGGGAGCCGATCGGTGCGGCGTCGTCGACCTCGCCGGCCGTCGCGCCGGCGCCGGGCACGGGAGGGGAGCCCGTCGAGGAGGAGCCCGCGTCCGCAGACGAGCCCGTCCCCGCGGGCGAGGCGGATGACGCGAGCGAGGCGGACGAAGCGGAGGACCTGGCCTCGGCGCTCGAGGCGATCGGCCGGGCACGCACCGCCGCCCTGACCGACCCGCGGCCCGAGCGGGTGGGCGCTTACGCCGTGCCGGGGGCGCCGGCCTGGGAGGCGGACCGGGAGCTGCAGCGCCGGCTCGCGGAGGACGGGTTCGCCTTCTCGGGGCTCGAGGTGCGCCTCGAGGCGGCGGGCCCGGCGCGCCGCGACGACGACGGCGCCCTGCGCCTGCCCGCCCTCGTGCACACCTCCGCCCACACGGTCCTGGACCGGCAGGGCCGGAGGGCCGCGCAGGTCGCGCCCGCCCAGGACGCCGTGACGCTCGTGCTGCGCCGTCAGGACCCCGCCGCGTCCGGGTCGGACCCGGGGTCCGCGGCCCCCGAGTCCGTGCCGGCGGTCGGCGCGTGGCGGGTGGAGACCCTCGAGCCCCGCTGAGCCGTGCCCTGACGCACGGACGCCGCGGGCCCGCGGGGAGGATCTCCCCGCGGGCCCGCGGCGTCGAGGCGGCACGGCCTCAGCCGAGCCGACCGGTCACTGGAGGAAGACGGCGACCAGGATGTTCACCAGCCCCAGCCCGCCGACGGCGTGGGCCAGGCCCGTGGGCACGACCTCGCCGCGGTTGGATTTGCGGCGGCCGAGCAGGGCCGCGACGAACACGGCCGCGCCGAGCAGCAGCTTGATGCCCAGCCACAGGTGGTTGGGCGAGCCGCCCCAGCCCATCGCCTCGCGCGCGGCCGGGATCGAGACGATCGCCGCCATGGCCAGGCCGGAGAGGATCATGCCCACCGAGCCCCACCACTGGGACGCGGTGACGGTCGGGTTCTTGAAGTGGGCGAACCAGCCGCCCACGATCGCGGCCACCGAGATGAGATGGATCGCGAGCAGGATCATCAGCACGTACTGCATGGTCTCCGGGGGTCCTTCCTCAGAGGCCCAGCTCGTGGGCGAACTCGCCCGCCTCGAGGCGCTGGCGCAGCGCCATGAGGAAGCGGCCGGCGTCCGCCCCGTCCACCAGGCGGTGGTCGTAGGTGAGCGACAGGTACATCATGTGGCGGATGGCGATGGTGTCGTTGCCGTCGGCATCGGCCACCACCATGGGCCGCTTCACGATCGCACCGGTGCCGAGGATGGCCACCTGCGGCTGGTTGATGATCGGGGTGTCGAACAGGGCGCCCACGGAGCCGATGTTCGTGATGGAGAAGGTGCCGCCCGAGAGCTCGTCCGGGGAGATCTTGTTCGTGCGCGTGCGATCCGCCACGTCCGCGATCTTCTGGGCGATGCCCGTGAGGTTCAGGGAGCCGGCGTCCTTGATGACGGGCACCAGCAGGCCCTTCTCGGTGTCCACGGCGATCGCGATGTCCTCGGACGCGTGGTAGGTGATCTCCTTGTTGTCCTCGGAGAACGACGCGTTGAGCTTCGGGTGCTGCTTGAGCGCCTCGGCCACGGCCTTCGTGATGAACGGCAGGTAGGTGAGCTTGACGCCCGCCTGCTGCTGGAAGGAGGCTTTGGCCTTCTGGCGCAGCTGCACGATGCGGGTCACGTCCACCTCGTGCACCTGGGTCAGCTGCGTGGACAGGTCCAGGGACTCGCGCATGCGCTGGGCGATGACCTGGCGGATGCGCGGGGCCTTCTCCACCTCGCCGCGGACCGAGGGGTCCACGGAGGAGGCGACGGCCGGGGCCGAGGACGCGGCGGCCGCCTGCTCCTTCGAGCCCTGCTCCTGCGCGGGGGCGGACTCGGCGGAGTCGGCCTGCTGGGCCAGCGCGGCGGCGAGTACGTCCTGCTTGCGGATGCGGCCGCCGACGCCGGTGCCGCGGACCGTGGAGAGGTCCACGTCGTTCTGGTGGGCCAGGCGGCGCACCAGCGGGGTCACGTAGCCCTGGCCGGGCTCGGTGGCCTCGGGAGCGTCGGCCGCAGCGGCCTTCTCCTGCTCGGCGGACTCCTCGCGGGAGGCCTTCTCGGAGGCGGAGGCCTCGGGGGCCTTCTCCTCCTTCTCCTCGCCGGCGTCCTGAGCCGCCTCCTCGGTCTCCTCGCCGGTCTCGGCCTCGGTGGCCTCGTCCTCGATCTCCTCGGCGGAGGCCTCGTCCTGGGCGGAATCGTCGGAGGAGTCCGAGGAGCCGCCGGCGGAGCCGGAGCCCACCAGGGCGAGCACGGCGCCGACCTCGACGGTCTCGTCCTCCTCGGCGCGGATCTCCAGCAGGGTGCCGGCCACGGGAGAGGGGATCTCGGTGTCGACCTTGTCGGTGGAGACTTCGAGCAGCGGCTCGTCGACCTCGACCTCGTCGCCCACGGCCTTGAGCCAGCGGGTGACGGTGCCCTCGGTGACGGACTCGCCCAGCGCGGGCAGGGTCACCTCGGAGGCGTCGCCGCCGGACGCGCCGCCGGAGGACTTCTCCTCGGAGTCCTGCGTGGAGGAGCGCTCCTCGGGGGCGGGCTCGCCCTCGGGCTCCTGCTGCTCCTCGTCCTCCTGGGCCTCCTCGGCCGCGGGCTCCTCGGACGCCTCGGCCTGCGCGTCGTCGTCGGACTCGGAGGAGCCGCCGCCGTCGCCGTCGCCGATGGTCGCCAGCGGGGCGCCGACCTCCACGGTCTCGTCCTCCTCGGCCAGGATCTCCTGGAGCACGCCGGCCACCGGGGAGGGGATCTCGGTGTCCACCTTGTCGGTGGAGACCTCCACCAGGGGCTCGTCGACGGCGACCTCGTCGCCGACGGCCTTGAGCCAGCGGGTCACGGTGCCCTCGGTGACGGACTCACCGAGTGCGGGCAGGTTCACGGTTTCGGACATGGGACCGTCTCTCCTCACGGGGGTGGCGCGGCGGCGGTACGGCCGCCGCGCCGGGGGTGGGTGTGATGGGGACCGACGGACGGTCCCCGGATGTGTCGGGCGGGTCGGCTCAGCCGTGCAGCGGGTGGCCGAACAGGGCCATCGCGGCCTCGCCGAGCGCCTCGTTCTGCGTCGGGTGGGCGTGCACGAACTGGGCGACGTCCTCCGGGTAGGCCTCCCAGTTCACGATGAGCTGCGCCTCGCCGATCTGCTCGCCGATGCGCTTGCCGATGCCGTGGACGCCCACGATCGGGCCGTTCTTCTGGCGCACCATCTTGATGATGCCGCCGGTGCCCAGGATCGAGGACTTGCCGTTGCCGGCGAGGTTGTACTCGACGACCTCGACGTTGTCCTTGCCGAACTTCTCCTCGGCCTTGGGCTGGGTGTAGCCCACGGACATGATCTCCGGCTCGGTGAAGGTGACCTTGGGGATGTTGATGTCCTCGACCACCATCGGGGAGTTCCCGGCGATCTCCTCGGCCACGAAGATGCCCTGCTGGTAGCCGCGGTGGGCCAGCTGCAGGCCGGGGACGATGTCGCCCACGGCGTAGATGCTGCCGACGCCGGTGTGCAGGCGCTCGTCGGTGATCACGAAGCCGCGATCCATCGTGATCCCCTGCTCCTCGTAGCCGAGACCCTCGGTGTTCGGGCCGCGGCCTACGGCGACGAGGCAGACCTCGGCCTCGAACTCCTTGCCGTCCGCCAGGGTCACCTTGACGCCCGAGTCGGTCTCCTCGACCTTGTCGAAGAAGGTGCCCAGGTTGGTCTTGATGCCCTTCTTCTTGAACTCGCGGGCGAGCACCTTGATGATCGCCGGGTCCTCGTTGGGGACCAGGGTCTCCAGGCCCTCGATGATGGTGACCTCGACGCCGAAGGAGTTCCACAGGGAGGCGAACTCGGAGCCGATGACGCCGCCGCCGAGCACGATGGCCGACTTCGGGGTGTAGTCCAGCTCGAGGGCCTCGGTGGAGGTCATGATCTTCTTCGAGATCGGCAGGCCCATGGTCTTGGCCACGGAGCCGGAGGCGAGCACGATGTTCTCGGCCTTGTAGCGGATGCCGTCGACCTCGACCTCGTTCTTCGAGACGAGCTTGCCCTCGCCCTCGATGACCTGGACCTTGCGCATCTTCAGCAGGCCGGTGAGGCCCTTGTACTTGCCGGCGACGATGCCGTCCTTGTAGTCGCGCACCTTGGCCATGTCCACGGACTCGAGGGTCGCGTTGACGCCGAACTTGGCGGAGTTGCGGGTCTCGTCGGCCACCTCGGCGGCGTGGAGGTAGGCCTTGGTGGGGATGCAGCCCCAGTGCAGGCAGGTGCCGCCGAGCTTGGACTTCTCCACGAGGGCCACGGACTTGCCGTGCTGCACGGAACGCAGGGCTGCGGCGTACCCGGCGGAGCCACCGCCGAGGACGAGGACGTCGAATTCCTGAGCGGTTGCCGAATCGGCCACGGTGTTGCTCCTTGATGCTGGGTTCGATGGAACGTGGTGTTGCTGCTTCACCGTCGCCCCGGTCGGCCGGCGGCGGGCCGGCCGACCTCTCGGGCGACGGACATCGGGGACAACCTTACCGGCCGCGCCCCTCGATGAGACCCATCAGGGTTCGCACCATCACGCCGGTCGCGTCCTGCGGGGTGTAGCCGTGGGCGGCCGACTCATTGAAGGACGGGCCGGCGATGTCGAGGTGGGCCCACGGGGTGCGGGGGGCGTCCTCCTCGCCGGTGCGGCCGGCGTCGACGAACTCGCGGAGGAAGGCCGCGGCGGTCATCATGCCGCCGAAGCGGTCGCCCATGTTGGAGATGTCCGCGACCCGGGAGTTCAGGGACGCGCGCTGGTTCTCCGGGATGGGCATGGCCCAGGCCAGCTCGCCCACGCGGTCGGCGGCCTCGACGACCTCGGTGCGCAGGGCGTCGTCGCCCATCACGCCGGTGTAGCGGGTGCCCAGGGCGACCATCTGCGCGCCGGTGAGGGTGGCGACGTCGAGCACGGCGTCCGGGCGCTCGTCCGTGGCGGCGACGAGGGCGTCGGCCATGACCACGCGGCCCTCGGCGTCGGTGTTCATGATCTCCACCGTCTTGCCGCCGTACATGGTGACGACGTCGGACGGGCGGATCGCGGTGTCCGAGGGCATGTTCTCGGCCAGCGCCAGCCAGCCGGTCACCTTGACCGGCACGTCGAGGGCGGCTGCGGCGCGGACCACGGCGAACACGGTGGCGGCGCCGGCCATGTCCGACTTCATGGTCATCATCGACGCGGCCGGCTTCAGCGAGATGCCGCCGGTGTCGAAGGTGATGCCCTTGCCCACGAGGGCGATGTGCGCCTTCGCCTCCGCCGGGGCGTGCTCGATGCGCACGAGGCGCGGCGGGCGGGAGGAGCCCTGGCCGATGGCCAGGATGCCGCCGAAGCCCTCGGCGGTCAGGCGCTCCTCGTCCCAGACGTCCACGCTCACGGAGGAGCCGGAGAGGTCCTGCGCGACGGCGTCGGCGAAGGTGCCGGGGTACAGGTGGGAGGGGGCGGTGTTCACGAGGTCGCGCACGGCGCAGACGGCGTCGCCCAGCACGGCGGCCCGGCGCAGGGCCGACTCGGCCTCCTCGGCGCCGAGGGCGGTGACGAACTCGAGGCCGCGGACCGGGCGGGACTTCTCCGCCTCCTCACGGGCCTTCTCGGACTTCAGGGCGGTGAACGCGTAGGCGCCCATCGAGGCGCCCTCGGCCACGGCGGACAGGCGCTGCGCGGTATCGGCGGGCAGGGCCAGGGCGACGGCGTCCGTGCCGGCCAGGGAGCGCACGGCCACGCCGGCCGCGCGGCGCAGGGCCTCGTCCGAGATCTCGCCGTCGTCGTCCAGCGGGCCCACGCCCACGAGCACGAGCATCGGCACCGGCGAGCCGCCCAGGCCCGGCAGGCGGTGCACCTCGTCCTGGGCGCCGCGCACGCCGAGCAGGTCAAAGGAGGCCTCGAGGGCGGAGGCGGCCGGGGCGTCCAGCGCGTCCGTCAGCAGCACGGGGCCGTCCGGGCCGGTCCCCACCCCCACCACGAGGGCCGAGGCGCTCACGTCCTCCAGGGTGCGGGCGGTCAGGGTCGGGCGGTCCAGGGTGATCACGGACGGGCCTCTCTTCCGGGGGTCTCGGGAATGCGCCCGGCGGGGTGGGCCGGGCCGTCCCGCGTCATCCTAGCCACCGGCCTCGCGCCGCGGTCCAGGGCGCGCGGGCGCGGAATAGGCGGACCCGGCCCCGTGGTTGACTGACGAGACAGGACGCGGGAGGCGCCGCTGCGTCGCCCTCGCGGGGCCGCAGGCCTCCCGCGGGGACAGGACCACGGACGAAGGGGACCCGACGTGCAGGACGCCGCTCCGATCTACACGCGACACGAGGCCGAGGCCGTGCCGCCGGGGCTCGCCCTGCTCGTGACCCTCACCGGGCACATGGACGCGGGCCGCGTCAGCCGCCAGGTGCGTACCGCCCTGAGCGAGCACCTGGAGCATCGCACCGTGGCCTCCTTCGACGTGGACTCCATGTTCGACTACCGCGCCCGCCGCCCCCGCCTGCGCTTCGACCGGGACCGCTACCGGGACCTGCGGCTGCCCACCCTGGAGGTGCAGCTCGTGGAGGACCTGATCGGCCACCCGTTCCTGCTCCTGGCCGGGCCCGAGCCCGACTTCCGCTGGCAGGCCGTCGTCGAGGCCGTGCTGGACCTCGCCGAGGAGTGGCAGGTGGACTCCCTGACCTTCCTCGACGCCGCGCCGCTGCCCGTGCCCCACACCCGGCGGATCGGCGTGACCACGCACGGCACCCGGGCCGAGGCCGTCGAGGGGCTGTCCACGTGGAGCCCGGAGGCGGAGATCGTCTCGGGGCTGCTCCAGATGCTCGAGCTGCGCGCGGACGAGGCCGGGATCCCCACGGCCGGCTACACGGTGCACGTGCCGCACTACGTGGCCGAGGCGTCCTTCCCGCAGGCCGCGGTCGCCGCCCTCGAGTACGCCGGCGCGGCCATGGGGCTCATGCTGCCCTCGGACGACCTGCGGGACGCCTCCCGCGAGATCGAGGCCGAGCTGGAGCGGCAGGTCTCCGGCTCGGAGGAGGTCCAGCAGATGATCGCCGGGCTGGAGCGCAACTTCGACCAGAACGCCGAGGACCAGGAGCGCTCCCTCCTGGAGACGGAGGAGGGCCTGCCCGACGGCGACGAGCTCGCCTCCGCCGTGGAGGCGTACCTCGCCGGCCGGGCCGGCCCGGACGGGTCCGCTCCTGCACAGGAGGACGGACCGCCCCGCCCGTCCACCGACGACGAGCGCTGACCCGCCGCGGACGGCCCGGGCCGCCAGGGTGGCGGCATGGAACCCGCCGCCTCCCTCGACGTCCCCGTCCTCCCCGCCCGCGGCCCGGAGGACCTCCTCGCCTACGCCGGCCACGCCCTGGGCCGGCTGCCGGCCGGCAGCCTGCTGCTCATCACCCTCGCCGCGGGGCGCCTGCGCGCCGTGGTCCGCGTCGACCTGCCCGAGCACTCTCCCGCGCCCGCCCCGCCCGATCCAGCGGAGGCGGTCGAGTGGGCCCGCGCGGTGGCTGGGGTCTGCCGCCGGGACGCCGAGGCCGACGCCGTCCTGGCCCTCGCCC